>JALHDK010000220.1 GCA_022838965.1 Actinomycetales bacterium
CAGGCCACGGGTGATCAGGCCGGCGCGGGCATTCAGGCCCAGCTGCATGCCGTCGGCCACGCCGGTGGCCACCGCCAGCACGTTCTTCATGGCCCCGCCCAGTTCGGCGCCGACCATGTCCTCGCCGGTGTAGGCGCGGAACGCCGGGCCGTGCATGGCATCGGCCACCTGCTGGGCGTCGCGAGCCTCGTCATCGATGCCGGCGGGAACGAGGACCACGTCATCGCCGCCCTCCTGCACGACGCCGCCGAGGATCACGGCGGCGCGGCGCGCGTGGCGGACATCGCCGCACGGTTCGGCCCGTTCGTCGCGGAGGTGGTGGAAGGCTGCTCCGACTCCCTCACCGAGCACCGGACGGAGCGGGAGGCCTACCTTCCCCGCAAGCGGCGGCACCTCGAGCGGCTGCAGCATGCCAGCCGGGATGTTCTCCTGGTGAACACGGCCGACAAGGTCTACAACACCCGCGCCCTGGTCACGGACCTGCGGAACCAGGACGCCGCCGCGGTCTTCGCCCGGTACGACGGCACCCCCCAGCAGACGCTGTGGTACTACGAGGAGAACCTGCGCATCGCCGACGATCGTCGTGAGGTGGTCCCGGCGAGCCTCCTGACTCCGCTGCGGGAGGCGGTGGGGGCACTCCGCACGCTGATGGAGGAGTCAGGACTCACGGAGCAGGCACGCTAAGGCGCCCCACCCGCCGGACCGGCGCCGGTAGCCTGTGAGCGAGCGATGAGGTCCTGAGCCCGGGAGATGGCAATGATCGGTGTCAGCCTGCGAACCACGAACTGCAGCGCCGTGTTGATGGATCCTGGGGGGCGCGTGGTGGCGCGGGCGTCGGACGGATTCCCCCTCAAGCGGCCGCATCCCGGCTGGGCGGAACAGGACCCGAAGCTGGTTCTCGCAGCCGTCACCAACGTGTTGCGGCAGCTGGCCGCACGCGACACCCCACCCGCGGGCCTCGCGTTCAGCTGCACGATGCACAGCCTGTTCCCGGTGGCGGACGACGCCGGCACCCCGGTGGCCGATGCGATGACCTGGCAGGACGCACGCGCCACGTCCATGTACCGCGCCCTGCGCGCCGACACCGACACCAACGCGCTGTACCGGCGCACCGGGTGCCCGGTGCACTCGACCTACCATCCGCAACGGTTGCGGTGGTGGTACCGCGTGGACCCGGAGCGCGCCGAGCGTGCGCATCTCTGGGTGAGCCTCAAGGACTGGATCCTGCACGAGCTGACGGGCGTCTGGGCGACGGACCTCTCGCTCGCCTCCACCACGGGACTGCTCAACCTCCACAGCCTCACCTGGGACAACGAGGCGCTCCGCCTGTCGGGCATCTCCTCCGCACAGCTCCCTCCCCTCGTCTCCCCCACCGCGGTCGTGGGAGGGCTGACCGCGGCCATGGCGGAGGCCACCGGCCTGCCCGCCGGTCTGCCCGTGATCGCCGGGGCGAGCGACGGCGCGCTGGCCAGCCTCGGCACGGGCGTGGCGGCGCCGGGACAGACGATCATCACGGTGGGCACCAGCGGGGCAGTCCGGAAGATCGTGTCCGAGCCCTGGTTCGACCCGGGCGAACGCACCTTCTGCTACCTGCTGACCGACCGGCCGGAACCGCTGTGGTTCATCGGCGGGGCGATCAACAACGGCGGCCTGACCCTCCAGTGGGTGCGCGAGAAGCTCTACCCCGACGTGCAGGACGAGCAGGCCGCCCACGAGAAGATCATGCGTGACGCGGCGTCCATCGATCCGGGTGCGGAGGGCGTGTTCATGCTGCCGTACTTCGCCGGCGAGCGCTCCCCCCACTGGGCCCCCAAGGACAAGGGCATGCTCTACGGTCTCGGGATGCAGCACAACCGGGCGCATTTCGCCCGCGCGGCGCTCGAGGGGGTGGCGAACTGTCTCGCGGACGTGTGGGACTCCCTCTACGGTTCCGCCAGGAGCACGGACACGGTGCGGCTCACCGGAGACATCACCCGATGGCCACTGTGGGTGCAGATCCTCACCGACACGCTCGGGATTCCCATGATGGCGCTCGATGTCGGCGACACGCAGTCCACGGGGGCGGCGCTGCTCGGGCTGAACGTGTTGGGCCACATCGGAGCGGACAGCCTGGGAGCGACGGTGGAGCCCGGACCGGTCTACACCCCGGATCCGCGGAGCCGCCAGTTCTATCGGCAGCACCACCGCGAGCACCGCGCGCTGCGCCGCGGCATGGCCCTGATGGGCGAGAACCTCGAGCACCTGAAGGACAGTTACCTCTGACGGTCAGTCCCCGAGCGAGTCACGGGCGCGGCTGACGATGAGCGGGTCGGGATCGAACACCACGTCAGGGTTCTTGCCGGTGTACTCGAACTGGTTGAGGACGTAGCGCATCGCGTTGACACGGGCGCGCTTCTTGTCGTTGGAGCGGATCTTGATCCAGGGAGCCCAGTCCGTGTCTGTCTTCCGGAACATCTCGTGGCCGGCCGCGGTGTAGTCGTCCCAGCGATCCAGCGATTCGACGTCCATCGGGGACAGTTTCCAGCGGCGCACGGGGTCGATCTGGCGGATCGCGAAGCGGGTGCGCTGCTCGGAGCGCGAGACGGAGAACCAGAACTTCGTGAGGTGGATCCCGGCGTCGATGATCATGCGCTCGAACTCGGGCGCCTGCCTCATGAAGACGTCATACTCCTGGTCGGTGCAGAAGCCCATCACGCGCTCCACTCCGGCGCGGTTGTACCAGGAGCGGTCGAACATCACGATCTCGCCCGTGGTCGGGAAGTGCTGGATGTACCGCTGGAAGTACCACTGGCCGTGCTCGGTGGAACTGGGCTTCGTGAGCGCCACCACACGCATCGCCCGGGGGTTCAGGTGCTCGGTGAAGCGCTTGATCGTGCCGCCCTTGCCGGCGGCGTCGCGGCCCTCGAAGAGGATCATCAGTCGCGCCCCGACGTCCTGCGCCCAGTACTGCAGCTTCAGCAGTTCGACCTGGAGGTTGTACTT
>JALHDK010000221.1 GCA_022838965.1 Actinomycetales bacterium
AGTTCTCCTGGTAGGCCTTCGAGACCCAGAAGGCTAGAAGCCTCAGGACGCCCCTGGTTCGCTGGAACCTGGGAAGAGCCTGCCACTTTCGCTCGAAGACCGAAAGGACGATCGGATGGAAGGGGTAGGCGGCCTCGAACTCCTCCTGCGAGGACCGGAAACGCAGCGGGGGTTCGGGCAGGTCGACGAGGACCGAGGTGGTGACCCCCCGCGCGTCCGCCAGGACGCGTTCCATCTCGTCCAGCCGCGCGACGGCGTCGGCCCACGCCTCGTCGACGCGCTCGTCGGTCGCGTCCCCGTTGATGGCATTCGCGATGAGCCAGACGGTCCCGGTGTGATGGTCGAGCGCGAGAAGGTCGGACACGAGGCACAGCGCGACGACCGGGAGGTGGAGGTCATCCGTGGTGGTGCGGGGCAACCGCTCCCACTGGGCGGCGAAGTCCCACCCCAGCGCTCCCACCAGACCCCCGGTCAGGGGCGGATACCCGGGCAACGGTTCGCTCCGCAGGACGGCGAGGGCCTCCCGGAGGACGGTGAGCACCGGGCCGTTCCGCGGAATCCCGACGGGCACGTCGCCCACCCACTCGGCCTCCCCGTCCCAGCTGAGCAGGCTGGCGCGGGATCGCACCCCCACGAAGCTCCACCGCCCCCACGCACCGTGCTCGGCGGACTCGAGCACGAACGTGCCCGGCCGTCCGCCGAAGATGCGGTAGGCGGCAGTGGGCGTTACCTCGTCAGCCAGCAGGCGCCGGGCCACCGGGATCACGCGGCGGGTGCGCGCCAGCTCCCGGAACCGGTCCAGCGAGACCGTCACGCCGCCCCACGTCATCGCCGTGTCCCCTCCCCCCGCACCCGGCGGACCGGCAACCCCGCCGCACTGATGGCGTCCTTCACCGCCCGGAGGGCGACCTGGCCGAAGTGGAAGACGGACGCCGCCAGCACCGCGTCCGCGCCCGCGACGGCGGCCGCGGCGAAGTCCGCCGCCGACCCCGCTCCGCCGGAGGCGATCAGGGGGACACGGACGGCGGAGCGGACGTCGGCGAGCATGTCGAGGTCGAAGCCGCTGCGGGTCCCGTCGGCGTCCATCGAGTTGAGGAGGATCTCGCCCGCCCCGCGGTCCGCACCCTCCCGGGCCCAGGCGACGGCGTCGATGCCGGTCCCCCGCCGACCGCCATGGGTGGTCACCTCGTATCCCGAGGGGGTGGCGGCGGAACGGCGGGCATCCAGGGACAGCACCAGCACCTGGCTGCCGAACCGGTGGGCGACCTCGGAGATCAGCTCCGGCCGGCGGATGGCGGCCGTGTTGATCCCCACCTTGTCGGCGCCGGCGCGGAGCAGGGTGTCGACGTCTCCGACGCTCCGCACGCCGCCCCCCACGGTGAGCGGGACGAAGACCTCCTCGGCCGTGCGCCGGACGACGGCGAGCATCGTCGCCCGGCCCTCGGCCGACGCGGACACGTCGAGGAAGGTGATCTCGTCGGCCCCCTCGAGGTCGTAACGGCGGGCGAGTTCCACCGGATCCCCGGCGTCGCGGAGGTCACGGAAGTTGACCCCCTTGACGACGCGGCCACGGTCCACGTCAAGACAGGGGATCACGCGGATCGCGACGCTCACCGGACCTCCTTCTCCACCACCCAAGGGTAACCCGTACGCTGGAGCGGTCATGGAGGAGAGGATGCGCACCGGCCGATGGGTGGACGACGCCACCCTCGTGGTGGCCGCCATCGCGGGCGCCCCCGTGCGGGTCGTCGGGGTGGACGGCCGCTCCGGAGCGGGGAAGACCGATCTCGCCGCGCGGCTCGCGGCGGACCTGCCCGCCGTGCGCGTCGTGCACCTGGACGATGTCTACCCCGGCTGGGAGGGTCTCCAGGCGGGCCTGGACCACGTGGCGACGTCGCTGCTCGCGCCGCTCGCGGCCGGTGCGGCGGGGGGTTACCGGCGCTGGGACTGGCTGCGGGGCGCTCCGGCCGACTGGGTGGAGGTCCCGCCCCTCGCCGACGGGGAGCTCTTGGTGGTGGAGGGCTGTGGCGCACTGGCGGAGCCGTGCGGGGCGTTCGTCGACCTGGGGGTGTGGTGCCACGCGGATGTCGCCACCCGGCACCGGCGGGCGATGGCCCGCGACGGCGCGTCGTGGGCGCACATCTGGACCACCTGGGCCGGGCAGGAGGACCGGCTCCGCCCCCGGAAGGCGCCGGACATCTGCTACCACTCGGCCGGCTGAGGCGGTGGCACGCCCGTCGCGAGGACGGGGAGCGTCAGCCTGTCGTCTCGCCGGTCGGCGCCACCTCAACCGTCTCGCCGGTCGGCGCCACCTCGACCACGCGGCCCTCCCCCGTGACGGCGAGGATGTCGACGACGAGGATCAGCGCGTCGGTTCCCCGCGCCAGGGCGGGGGGCACGAGCAGCATGACCTGGGTTCCCACCCGCTGGTCGACGACGCCGTCGCGCAGGCCCGCGAAGGTCTCATCGACACTGATCGAGGCGGGGACGCCGCCGTTCACCCAGGTCGAGTCGTACACCGAGCCGTCGTCCCAGTTCCACGCGGTGTACTGGGCGATGAGCTGCTGTCCCGGCCGCACCTGGGGACCCTCGCCCTCCAGGAGGGGGATGATCTGCAGCTCGGTGGGCTCCGCGAGCTCCGCGGGGGCGGTGAGGGTGGGCGCACCGGACTCGTCCAGGGAGACGACGGGAACGCCCTCCGGCACCGGCACCGGGGTGCCCGTCGCCCTCGTGTGGAGCACATCGATCACGACCACCAGCATCATGTCCGGCCCGCCGTCGTCCACCGGCTGGGTCATCAGCAGGCGCGAGCCCTCCCTCGTCCCGACGAGAACGTCGAAGAGCCCGGCACCCACGTCCTCCGGCGTGAGCAGCAGGTTGCGCGGCACCGCGGGCGACCGGTCCACCAGGATCTCGCCGGTGTTGCCGTTGTAGGCGGTGATGGCCAGCAGGGCCGGGCCGCCCTCGGCG
>JALHDK010000222.1 GCA_022838965.1 Actinomycetales bacterium
CGCCTACCGTCCGCTCGCGTCGTCGACGGGCCACATCATGGCGTTCGCCCGCGGGGACCGGCCCGGCGCGGTGACCGTCGCCACCCGGCTGTGGCGCACCCTGCAGCAGAGCGGGGGGTTCGGGGAACACACGGTCGTCCTCCCCGAGGGGACCTGGCGTGACATCAGGTCGGAGGTGACCCACTCCGGCGAGGTGCAGGTCCGGGACGTCCTTGCCGCCTGCCCGGCCGCCGTGCTCGAGAGGGTGGAGGGGTGACCGGGGTCGCGATCACCGTCTGGGCGCCCGCCGCGACGACGGCGGAGCTGCTCGTGGGCGACCACCGCTACCCCATGGAGCTCCACGACGGGCGCTTCACCGCCGTCGTGGAGGCCGGCACCGACTACCTCATCAGCCTCGACGGCGCCGACGGCGTGCCGGACCCCCGCAGCGCGTGGCAGCCCCACGGCGTCCACGGGCCGTCGCGGGCCTTCGACACGACCGCACACCGCTGGCGGGACGACGGCTGGCAGGGACGGGACATCCGCGGCGCGGTGATGTACGAGCTGCACGTGGGCACGTTCACGCCGGAGGGCACGCTCGACGCCGCCGCCACCCGGCTGCCGTACCTGCGCGACCTGGGGGTCGGGATTGTCGAGCTGATGCCCCTCGCGGCCTTCCCGGGGACCCGGGGCTGGGGTTACGACGGCGTCGACCTGTTCGCCGTCCACGACACGTACGGGGGGCCGGCCGCCCTCCAGCGGTTCGTGGACGCCGCCCACGGCCACGACATCGCCGTGTGTCTCGACGTCGTGTACAACCACCTCGGACCGTCGGGCAACTACCTGGCCCAGTTCGGCCCCTACTTCACCGACCGCAACCCGACACCGTGGGGCGACGGCCCCGACTTCGACGGGCCGCACTCCCGCCCGGTCCGCGACTTCGTGATCGACAACGCCCTGTGGTGGCTGCGCGACTTCCACATCGACGGGCTGCGCCTCGACGCCGGGCACGAGATCGTGGACACCTCACCCGTGCACATCCTCGCGGAACTGTCCGACCGCGTCGCCGCGCTGCGCGCGCTCATCGGCCGCCAGCTCTTCCTCGTGGTCGAGTCCGACCTCAACGACGCCGCGATGGTCATGCCGACGGCCGCCGGTGGCTTCGGCATGGACGCCCAGTGGGCGGACGACGTGCACCACGCCCTGCACGCGTTCCTCACCGGCGAGCGGTTCGGCTACTACGTCGACTTCGGGACGCCGGAGGTGCTCGAGCACGCCCTCACCCAGGTGTTCGTGCACAACGGGACCTGGTCCACCTTCCGCGGCGAGCCCTGGGGCCATCCCGTGCCGGCCGACATGGACCGTCGCCGGTTTGTCACCTTCACGCAGAATCACGACCAGGTGGGCAACCGGGCGCTCGGGGACCGCCCCGACGCGACCCTCCCTCCGGGCCTCGTGGCCGCCGGCGCGGCGGTCCTGCTGCTCAGCCCGTACACCCCGATGCTCTTCCAGGGCCAGGAGTGGGGCGCCCGCACGCCGTTCCAGTTCTTCACCGACCACGATCCCGAGCTGGGAGTCCTGGTGGCGGAGGGCCGGCGGCGCGAGTTCGCCGATCATGGCTGGGACGTCGTGTACGGCGGCCCGCCGGAGGTGCCCAACCCACAGGACCCGGCCACGTTCGAGCGTTCCCGGCTCCGCTGGGAGGATCTCGACGAGGCGGACCACAGCGCCATGCTGCACTGGTACCGCGATCTCATCGCCCTCCGGCTGGCCGAGTTCGGGGACGGGGCGGACCACCAGCGGGTGGCGGTCGACCATGGCGACGGGTGGTTCCGCATGGCGCGCGGGCGCCTCAGCGTGATCTTCACCACGGGCACGGCTCGCCGTGAGGTGTGGGAGCCACCGGATGGGGACCTCGTGACGGCGTTCGGCGATGTCGCCGTCGCACCGGACGGTGAGGTCAGGCTCGGCCCGCACAGCGTGGCGGTGATCCGCCGCGCCCCGGTCCCGGCGCCGTGAGCGGGGCGGCCCGGCCGCTCACGGGATGTACTGCTGCTCCAGGGCCGTGATCCGCCCGTCGGTGAGGGTGAACCAGTAGGGCGTGGACAGCAGCGTCTCCGCCGCCGGTCCCGACAGTGCGGCGAGCCACTCGCCGAGCGGCAGCGGTGGGCAGGACATCTCCGGGCAGTATGTCCCGTCCTCCCCCATCACCATTTTCAGGGCGAGGCGCTCGTCCACCGGGTAGTCCCGCAGGCGCAGGGAGTCGTTCACGATGAAGAAGTCGTTCGGTGGCGGCACCTCCTCGCCCCGCGCCTCGGCGGCGTCCTCGGCCTCGAGGCCGGTGAGGAACAGCACGAGGTCCATGCTGAGGACGACGTCGTCGCCCGTCCCCCGCGTCCCCGCCACGAAGCCGGCGTGGCGCTCCACCACCGCCGGGAGGGTGGGGCTGGCGGGGGCGGCCGACCCGCCGGTGGGGCTGGCCGAGGCGGCCGACCCGCCGGTGGGGCTGGCAACAGGTCCCGGGGGCGCCGTCGAGGAGCAGCCCGCGAGGGTCCCGAGTGCAACGAGGACGGCGACGGCGGTCGCCCGGTGTGTGGCCATGTCAGAAGCTCGTGTCGGTGCGGTTGGGGTAGAGCCGCCGGAAGGCGCGCACATGGTTGATGCTCGCCGCGTGGCGGTAGAACGTCCGTCGCGGGTTCCTGTCGGCCGGGTAGTCCAGGGGGTGGACCGTCCCGTAGGCCTTCCGCAGGCGGCTCACATCGGCCCGCAGGGCCGGATCGTGCACGTAGTGCCGGAGCAGCGCCATCGGCACGATCCGGAAGATGCCTTCGCGGGTGATGTGCTGTGGCTCCCGCGGGATGCCGTGGCCGTCGTCCACCGCAACCTCCATGGGGTTGATGCCGCCGATGTTGATGAAGTAGTTGGAGCGTCCGGAGCGTGGGTTGATGTCCAGCAGGTACTCCTTCCCCGTGCGGGCATCCACCTTCGCCACCCACGGGTACCAGCGGACGATGCCGATGGCCATGTTGCCGAGCAGGTTGGGGGTGTGGATGGCGAGCAGCATGCGGGCGGTGGCCTGCAGGGTCGCGGTCCCGGTGTGGTCGAAGTACACGGTGGTGACGTACCCGTGGGTGTCATCGCCCGGGATGAGCTCCTGGAGGAGCATCTGCCCCCGGTACCCGGCCTCCGCGATGCGCTCGAGGATGGGTTCGAGCGCCGCCGCGTCCTCCACCACGTAGACCTTCAGCTTGCCGGGGAAGCTGAGCGTCTCGTAGTCGCCCGTGGTCGCCGGCTTGAGGATGTAGGGCGCCTCGATCGCCTCCGCCGCGGCGCGCCACCCGTCGAGGGCGGTGAAGTCGATGAGGCGCTCGCTGGGCGTGGCGAGGCCGGAGGCCCCCGCCAGCGCGGCGAGCCGGGCCTTGTCCTCCACCGCGCGCACGGAATCCCCCGGCGGCACCAGCACCGTGAACCGCTCCTCGTACCACGGACGCTCGGCGTCGACCCGGTCGACCTGGCTGTCCGAGTTGACGAGCAGGACCGGCTCCTCGCCCCGTGCCCTCGCCTCCGCGGAGAGGCGGTCCAGCGCGGCACGCTGGTCCTCCTGGGTGGCGTGGGCGCCGAGCAGCACCGGTGTCAGGATGGACGAGTCGTTGATGAAGCCGCGCGGCAGCTTGCTCACCGTGTGTGAGTGGACTCCCCAGCGTTCGTGGAACGACCGGGCCATCGAGTAGACCCCCAGGTCGGATCCGACCATGACGGGCGCCAGGCGCGGGGTGTCGGACGACGGGGGCCCTGGGATCGGAGGCACCCGTGCAGTATACCGGCGCGCCACTTCCGTCCCGTGTCCTGCCGGTCCTACGCTCGAAGCGTGACCGAACCGATCCCCGCGGAGTTTGCCGAGGCATTGACCAGCCTCCGGGGACACCGGTTCCGCCGGGAGATCCACCTCGAGGAGATCCCGGCGCCCACCCGGATCGCGCCGTGGGCCGTCGCCCTCAACGGAGAGGTGAATCCGACCCGCGAACCGGAGGACATGCTGGGCGACGGGCGTTTCGTCGTGCTGTTCGATCCGGTGGGACAGCCCGCCTGGCACGGTCGCTTCCGCGTGATCGTGATGGCGAGAGCTGAGGTGGATCCCGAGATGGGACTCGATCCCATGCTCGGCGAGGCCGGGTGGTCCTGGCTCACCGACGCCCTGGACGGCGCCGGCGCCGGCTACCACCATCTGTCCGGCACCGTCACCCGCGTCCTCTCCGAGACCTTCGGGGGCCTGCTGCTGGAGTCCCACGGCACCCAGATGGAGGTGCGCGCCTCCTGGACGCCCACCACTCCG
>JALHDK010000223.1 GCA_022838965.1 Actinomycetales bacterium
GACCAGGATGTCCCACTGCCTCAGGGTGTCCAGGGTGAGGGTGCTGATGAACTCCACCCTCGCCTGCCGCCCATAGATCAGGCGCATCTCGTCGGCCAACGGAGCCGTTCCTCGGCCAGGCGACAGCAGGGCGATGTCCAGGGTCTCCGCCCGCGCCTGGGAGTCCCTCGCCTGCTCGTACTCTCGTTGGCTCATGACCCGTAGCGCCGGCCCGTTCCGTCTTACGGCGATCGTCTCACCGCCGGCGTCCAGACGGCCCTCGAGCGTCAGACGCCATGCGCCGGGCACGAGCGAGATCTCCGCAGTCCCCGCTCCATCGACCAGGGACACTGTGCCCACCTCGGTCTGCTGGGGGCCATCCATCGACACCGCGCTGATCCGCAGGCTGCCGCTCCCGGGAACGCGGCTGCTCACGCTGAGAGACAACGGCTCGGCCGGCGGGTACCCCTGAAGCTCGGCTTGTGGAAACGGTCGCGGCGGCAAGGCAACATCGAGTGCCACCGAATAGGGCGGCTCGCTCGGCGCCGAGAATGCCCCAAGCCCCAGGGCCTCGATGAGCTCCGCCCCCCGGCCGCGGTCGTAAGCATAGAGCGCCACGCCGTCTACCCGAGACTGCCGAAGCTCCTCCAGCTCCCGCAGCACGTCCAGCGGATCCATCGGCGCCTCACGCTCCGGTATCGGGCGGCGCGCGGGAACCACCAGAACCCGCCCATCGATTCGCAGCAGTAGCTGGGAGAGGGCCGCGCGCAGCTCCGCGACGGGATCGCCGTAGTACAACGGCACGAGCAGATCCAGAGCCCCGGATCCGACCCACGCATCCACGTCCTGGGCCACCGCGTTCCGGTGCGACGGGAAGAGCGTGGCGCCGACCACGGTCCCCGGCCGAGCCGCCCGAGCGTCCGTCGCCAGCTGGGTCAGGGCTCGACTGATGGTCTTCTGCCGATAGCGCGTGAAGTCCGCCGCGCGCGCCGCCGAGATAGGCGGCCAGTCGCTCTCTGGTACCGATTCGGCGGTCAGGAATCCGTCCCGGCAGCTATCGCAGTAGCAGTAGCCCTGGCTGGGCAGACGCATGAAGTCCAGCAGTACGCCCCGCACGGGGTAGCGGCCCAGCAACTCAGTGAGGATCGCCTGCTCGTGAGCTATGTTCGCGGGAACGCTCGGGCACAGCCAGGGGAGCGTTGTCCCGTCACCCGCCCTGACGAGCCGACCCTCGTCCTCGTATGCCTTGCGCACCTCCTCCGGCGCCGTGGGCGCCTGGAAGGCGCAGTGCCAAGCGAAGACATCGAGAACCTCGGACCGTCGCGCCGCGGCGGCGATGACCTCGGCCAGGGGGTCGCCCTCGGCCGGGGATTGGAGGAGATCGGACCGATAGGCCGCCGTTCCCGCGTCGCCCACGTAGAGGAACACGGCGTTGATGCCGCCCGCCACCAGGTCCGCGACGAACTCCTCGGCGCCGCCGGGGCTGGGCGGAGCGGCGAACACCGCGCGCATCTCCCCGATCGCCGGTGGCATCAGGCCGTACAGCGCTTGGCGCAGCAGCCCCTCGGCGCGCACCGAGGCGGCCATCATCGCCGCCGCCGAGCCCTCTTCCGAGGCGGCCAAGGCCTCCTGCCTGAGGCCAAGCGCGGCGTCGAGCAGCCGCTTCTGGGTGTCCGTGCCTTGGCGGTCCACGTAGGCTTGGACAACCCCCAGGCCGCTGAAGCCGCCCATCACCGCGAACTCGTCCAGCATCGCCTGGAAGCTGAGCAGCGCGGCCTCCTCATCGAAGCGGGCCACCAAGGCCCCGAGGAGGCGCTGGAGGCCTTCCGAGTCTCCGGGCGTGGGAACCCACCCGAAGGCGGCCCAGTCGTCGGCCAGCCAGCCCGCCACGGCCCCCCCGGCCTCCCCGTACCACGCCACGGCCTCGCCGTCCGCTCCACTCACGGAGGCGATGCGATCCACGTACTGGTCCAACCCCTCGCCTGCCCCCGGTAGATGGCGCTCCTCCACGACGACCCTCAGGGGCTGGGGAAGAGGATCGGACTCCATCCGGCAAGTGAGGCCGAGCATTTCCGAGATGGCCTCATCCTGAACCCCGAAGGTTACGATGCGCCCGCCGTCATCGCGGAAGCGCCGCAATGCGCTGAGGCGGTCGCCATCGACGGTCTGAGGCAGCAGGAAGACGATGCCGGGGTGGGGCGGCGTGGGCACGGGCACGCCACGCGTCATGACGGGCACGTGGATGCCGCCAAGCGCCTGGGCGAGCACCTGGGCGGCGAACTCGTATGCCGGCCCGCCCGAGTCCGGTCCGAGAACGGCGATGGCGCCCTCATGGGTGTTCTCGACCTGGGCTTGACCGGGCAGAGAGGCGGCCGCGGCCAGCGCCAACAGCACGGCCAGCGGGGCAACGCTCCGCCCCCACCGCCCCAAGCTAGAGGATCCGAGCATCCAGGAGGTCCTGTACATCGAGCATCCCAACGGACCGCCCCTCCCGGTCGACGACCGGCAGGTTGTCCCACTTGTGCTCACGCAGAATCCGCAGCCCCTCCGTGGCGAGGCGGTCCTCACCGATGGTCGTGGGGTTGGGCGTCATGACCTCCCCCACCGAGCGACTCAGAACATCGGGATCCGCCGACAGCCTGCGCCTCAGATCGCCGTCCGTGAACAGCCCAACGAGCCGACCGTCGGCGTCGGTCACCGAGGCGACCCCCGCGCTGCGGCAACCCGTCATTACGAGCAGCGCGTCGAGAACCGGCGTGTCCTTCGAGACGATCGGGTTCCCCTCATCGGTTCGCATGATGTCCCGCACCAGGGCGAGGCTTCGCCCGAGGCTGCCCCCGGGGTGATAGCGGGCGAAGTCCTCGAGACCGAACTCCCGGCGCTCCATGAGCACAATGGCGAGGGCATCACCCAAGGCGAGGGCAACGGTGGCGGAGGTCGTCGGAGCCAGGTTGTGGGGATCGGCCTCACGCTC
>JALHDK010000224.1 GCA_022838965.1 Actinomycetales bacterium
GAAACCCTCGGCTTTGAGCACCAGTCCGATCATCTCGGCGAGTGCGGTGTCGTCGTCCACCACGAGAATGCGCAGGGCCATGCCACCATCTTCCAACATTGTCGCGCCTCACGGCAGGGCCGACCCGCGGGGAGGAGGCCCCTGCCCTGTGGATGGCCCTCACCGTCCCCGCCGGGACTGTGGCACGATGGCGGGAGGGTGTAGAACGACACGACAGGAGGGCCCGGTTGTCCGAGCCGATGGACCAGTGGTCGTGGGACCGGCAGCATCCTGTGGGGCCGCCGGCGGCCCCGCAGCCTCCGCCGGGACCGCCGGCGGCCCCCGGATCGGCATGGGGTCAGCAGCCCAGTTACGGGCAGCAGCTGGCGATGAGCGGCGGCCAGCCGCCCGCCTACGGCGCGATCAGCTACCGGCCGGGAGTGATCCCGCTGCGGCCGCTCACCTTCGGCGAGTTCTTCGACGGGGCGTTCCGGTCGATCCAGCACAACCCCCAGGTGATGTTCGGACTGTCCCTCCTGGTGGCCGTGCTGCTGGGCGGGCTCGAGGCGGCCCTCTTCGGCCCGGCCCTCGGGGACCTCATGACGTTCGACCCGGAGACCACCGCCGTGCCGACGGGCCCGCTGGGGGTGGTCATGGCCGGGTCGCTCGTCACCGGGGTGGTCGGCCTGCTCGCCACGATCGTGTTGAACGGCCTCCTGGTGACCTCGGTGAGCCAGTCGGTCCTCGGACGGAGGGTGTCGATCGGGGGTGTCTGGGCGCAGGCGCGCGGCCAGCTCTGGCGGCTCGTCGGGCTCTCGCTGGTGCTGTCCCTCATCCAGGTGGCCGTCATCACCGCCGCCGTGGTGTTGATCGTGCTGCTCGTGTCCGGCGCGGCGGCGGTCGGAACGGACTCCATCTGGGTGATCCTGCTGCTGGGGCTCCTCATCGCCCTCGGCGCCGCCGTCCTGGTGGGGTTCTTCTACGTCAGGCTGGCCCTCTCCTCCCCCGTCCTGATGGTGGAACGTTCCGGTGTCGGCGCGGCGCTCCGCCGGTCGTGGTACCTGACCAGCGGCTTCTTCTGGCGCAACCTCGGCGTCATCGCCGTCGCCTCGATCGTCACGGGCGCCATCAGCGGAATCGCCTCGATGCCGATCGGCATGCTCACGAGCGGACTCATGACGCTGGGACCGGCCTTCATCTGGATCGCCGGTGCGCTCTCGGTGCTCCTCGCCGCCCTGCTCAACGCCCTCATCACCCCCTTCCTCGCCGCGATCACCGCACTGCTGTACGTCGACATCCGGATGCGCAAGGAGGGCCTGGATGTGGAGCTCATCCGTGCGGTCGGCGATTCCCTGTGACGTCCCGGTCGACCCGTCCGCGCCCGAGGCGCGCCAGTGGGCCGAGACCGAGCTCTCGCGGGCCATCTACGACCAGACCCCCTCGGTGTGGGACCGGCTCGTCTCGTGGTTCGTCCAGTGGGTCTCCGATCTCCTGAGCGGAATGCCCGCGGGAGGCTCGCCGCTGGTCCCGATCGTCATCCTCGCCGCCACCACCGTGGCGGTCCTGCTGGTGCTCGCCCACGGTGGTCGGCTGCAGCAGCGCACGAGGGCACGCCCCTCGTCCCCCCTCTTCGATGACGCGCGCACGGCGGAGCACCTCCGCGCGGATGCGGCGGCCGCCGCCCGCAGGGGTGACTGGGAGGCCGCCACGCTGGACCAGTTCCGGGCGATCATCCGGTCGCTCGACGAACGTGCGATCCTCGATGACCGGCCGGGCTTGACCGCCTGGGAGGCGTCACGTGCGGCTGAACTCTCCTTCCCCGCACTCGGCACCCTCTGGCGTCAGGCGGCCAGCACCTTCGACGCCGTCCGGTACGGCCACACCCCGGCGAAACCCGAGGACCATCACCGCATGCTCGCCCTCGATGAGGCGGTCACGGGCGCCCTTCCCGTCGGGTCCGCCCCATGATCGAGACCCTCCCCGAGGCACCGGCCCAGGTGCCCCGCACGGCGTCCGCCGCCGAACGGGCGAGTCGCACGGTCCGCCGCTGGTGGTGGGTCGCGCTGCTCGTCGTCGCGCTGGGAGTGGTCGGCGTGCTGGGACAGCGTGCCGGGACGAACTCCATCCCGTTCCATCCTGCCAACCCCGGACCGGACGGGACCATGGCCGCCGCACGGGTGCTGGGCGAGCAGGGCGTCGAGATCATCCTCGTGTCGACCGTTCCCGACGCGGTCGCCGCCGCCACCGGCGACAGCACCCTCTTCCTGGCGGACCTGCGCCTGCTGTCGGAGTCCCAGCTCGGGCGACTCGCCTCCGTTCCCGCCGACATCGTCGTCGCCGGCAACCCCTACTCCGACATCGCCGCGCTCACCTCCGCCGTCGAGGCCTCCCCGCTGGGTGCGGCGTCGGCGGTGACGGCGTCCTGCGAGGACCCCGACGCCGTCGCCTCCGGCCGCGTGTCCTCCTCGGTGGGGTCGGTCCGCGCGCTCCGTGACGACGTCGAGGTGTGCTTCCCCACCGGTCCGCGGGCGGGGGTCTACGCCGTCTGGGAGCAGGACGGCAGGTCATGGCGGTATCTCGCCGATCCGCGCCTCCTGACCAACGACCTGCTCGCCTCCGACGGCAACGCTGCCCTCGTGTTCCGCGCCCTCGGTCACCACGCCCGCCTGGTGTGGCTGCTGCCCACGGAGTCCTCCGTCCTCGTCGAGGAGCGGGGCGCCTCACCCGTTCCCCCGTTCGTGCCGCCCCTGGCGCTCCTGGGCGCCGGCGTCGTGCTCGCCCTCGCCGTCCGTGCCCGGCGCATGGGACCGGTGGTCGTGGAGCCGCTGCCGGTCGTGATCCGCCCGGGGGAGGCGGTCCTGGGACGGGCACGGCTGTATCGCCGCGCGCGCTCCGCCGGGCATGCCGCCGCCGCCCTGCGGGCGGGGACCGCCCGGCGGCTGGCCGCCCGCCTCGGCCTC
>JALHDK010000015.1 GCA_022838965.1 Actinomycetales bacterium
GCCACCGGCGACCTGCTCCCGCCGCTGCTCGCGGCCGGTGGGCTGGCGCTCCTCGCGGTCGTGATCCGGCTCGTGCAGCGCACGCCGCTCACCCAGGCGCTCGGCGGGACCTTCGGGGTCGCCATCTCGGTCGTGTGGGCGTGGCGCTCCGGCGAGGCGGCCAACTTCTTCCAGTGGGGACTCTGGGTGAACGCGGCCTACCTGCTGGGGTGTCTCGTCTCGATCCTCGTGCGCTGGCCGGTGGTCGGGGTTCTCGTGGCGCTGATCCGCGGCACGTGGGAGGGGTGGCGCACCTCCCCGATGTTCCGCCGGTACGTCCTCGCGACCTGGCTCTGGGTGGCGATGTTCGCCGCGCGGCTGCTCGTGCAGGTGCCCCTGTTCCGTGCCGACGACGTGGCCTGGCTGGGAACGGCCAAGCTGCTGATGGGGGTGCCGTTGTTCGCCCTCGTGGTGTGGCTGACCTGGTTGATGGTCAGGGAGCCAGCAGCTGCTGCACCTCCGGCAGATACTCCGCCGCGTTAGCATCCAGGACCAGCAGGAGTTCGTCGCCCGCCTCGAGGGTGTCGTCCGGGGTGGGCGCAATGGGCCGGTCACCGCGAATGATCGCTGCCAGCACCGTGCTCCCGGGCCAGCGGATGGCCGCCACCCGCCGCCCGATCGCCGGCGATTCCTCCGGCAGGGTGATGGCATGAATGGACGCGCCGGACTGGTGGAAGGTGAAGATCTTCGTGAGATCGCCGACGCTGACGGCCTCCTCCACCAGGGCCGTCATGATGCGCGGGGTCGAGACCTGGACGTCCACCCCCCACGAGCGGTCGAACATCCACTCGTTCTTGGGGTTGTTGACGCGGGCCACCACCTGGGGCACCGCGAACTCCGTCTTGGCGAGCAGGGAGATGACCAGGTTCGCCTTGTCGTCGCCGGTGGCGGCGACGACGACGTCGGACTCCGAGACGCCCGCCTCGGCGAGGGCGGACGGCTCGCACGCGTCGGCCAGCAGCCAGTCCGCCTCGGCGACGGAGGCGATCTTCATGGCCGCAGGAAGCTTGTCGATGAGGGTGACCTCGTGGCCGTGGGAGAGCAGCTCCCGGGCGATCGAGCGGCCGACGGAGCCGGCCCCGGCGATCACGACGCGCATCAGTCCTCCTTCTCGGGCTCCGCGGTGAACCGGCGCTGCAGCCGGGACAGCTCGTCGCTCGGGGCGATGATGAAGATGAGGTCGTTCTCCTGGATGACGGTGGACGCCGTGGGCACCAGTCCCTTCCCGAAGCGGGTGAGGTAGCCCACCCGGGCACCGGTCTCCTCCTCGAGGCGCCGCACCGTGGCGCCCACCCACTGGGGGTGGTAGTCCACGGAGGCGAGGCTCACCGCCCCGGAGGCGTCCTGGTACTCCACCTGGGCCCCCTTGGGGAGGAGGCGGCGAAGGAACTGGTCCGCGGTCCACCGGACCGTGGCCACCGTGGTGATCCCCAGGCGCTGGTAGACCTCCGCCCGGCGGGGATCGTAGATGCGGGCCACCACGCGCTTGACCCCGAAGGTCTCCCGCGCCACCCGGGCCGTGAGGATGTTGGAGTTGTCCCCGTTGGAGACGGCCGCAAGGGCGTAGGCCTCCTCGATCCCCGCCTGGAGGAGCGCGTCCCGGTCGAAGCCCATCCCGGTGATCCGCCTGCCGGAGAACTCCGCGGGCAGTCGCCGGAAGGCGTCGGGCTGCATGTCGATGACCGCGACGGAGTGGCCGGAGTCCTCGAGCTGGCTGGCCAGGGTCGACCCCACGCGTCCGCAACCCATGATCACGAAGTGCACAGGCCCGACGGTACTCCTCCGGCAGGACCAAGGGGACCCCAATGCGCTGGTTGCGGGCCTAGAGTGTGTTCTCGTGACGGACATCGCCCTGGCCGTGAAGCGCCTCCTCGTGGGCCGGCCCATGCGGTCGGACATGCTGGGGCACACGCTCCTGCCGAAGCGGATCGCGCTGCCCGTGTTCGCCTCCGATGCGCTCTCCTCCGTCGCCTACGCCCCGGACGAGATCCTGCTCACCCTCGCCTTCGCCGGCATCGCCGCCGTCGCCGTGTCACCCTGGGTGGCCCTCGCCGTCGTCGTGGTCCTCGCCGTCGTGATCGCCTCCTACCGCCAGAACGTCCACGCCTACCCCTCCGGTGGCGGCGACTACGAGGTGGCGACGGTGAACCTGGGCAAGCGGGCCGGTCTCGGCGTGGCGAGCGCGCTGCTGGTGGACTACGTCCTCACCGTGGCCGTCTCCATCTCCTCGGGCGCCCAGTACCTCGCCTCCGCGGTGCCGGTCTTCCGGGGTCACGAGGTGGCGACCGCCGTGACCGTCGTCGTGCTGCTCGCGATCATCAACCTGCGCGGCGTCCGCGAGTCGGGCACCGCCTTCGCCATCCCCACCTATGTCTACATGGGGGCGATCGGGCTGATGGCCCTGGTGGGATTCATCCAGTTCCTCACCGGGAACCTCGGAGAGGCCCCCAGCGCGCAGTACGACCTGGTGCCCGTGGAGGGGTTCGAGGCCGGCCTGACGGGGCTGGCCGGCGGTTTCCTCGTGCTGCGTGCCTTCTCCTCGGGCTGCGCGGCGCTGACGGGTGTCGAGGCGATCTCCAACGGGGTGCCGTCGTTCCAGAAGCCGAAGTCACGCAATGCGGCGACCACGCTCCTGCTGCTGGGGTGCATCTCCGCCACCATGATGATGAGCGTCATCGCGCTCGCCCGGCTGACCGGGATCAGGTACGTCGAGAACCCGGCCGAGCAGCTCCTCCTCAATGGTCAACCCGTGGGGGAGGAGTACCACCAGAGTCCGGTCATCGGGCAGATCGCTGCCACCGTGTTCTCCGGCGTGCCCGTGCTGTTCTACCTCGTCACCATCGTCACGGGCGTCATCCTGGTGCTGGCCGCCAACACGGCGTTCAACGGCTTCCCCGTGCTCGGGTCGGTGCTCGCCCGCGACGGCTTCCTCCCGCGGCAGCTGCACACGCGCGGCGACCGGCTCGCCTACTCCAACGGCATCACCCTGCTGACCCTCGGGGCCATCACGTTGATCGTGTCCTTCGACGCCCAGGTGACGCGCCTGATCCAGCTCTACATCGTGGGCGTGTTCATCTCGTTCACCACCTCACAGCTGGGCATGATCCGCCACTGGACGAGGCTGCTGCGGACCGAGTACTCCAGGGACGCGCGGGTCCGCATGCAGCGCTCCCGGGCGGTGAACACGGTCGGGTTCGCGATGACCGGGGTGGTGCTGGTCATCGTCCTCATCACCAAGGCACCCCAGGGGGCGTGGATCACCCTCCTGCTCATGGCGTTCCTCTACCTGACCATGCTCGGCATCCGCACGCATTACGACCGGGTCGCCGAACGGCTGCGTGTCGTGGACCCCCAGGACGCCCGCGCCCTGCCCTCCCGGACCCACGGAGTGGTCCTGATCTCGAAGCTGCACCAGCCCGCCCTCCGGGCCATCGCCTACGCCCGGGCGACGCGGCCCAACACGCTGGAGGCGGTGCACGTGGCCATCGATGACAGGGAGGTGGTGGAGCTGCGCGAGCAGTGGAACGAACTCTCCGTCCCCGTGCCGCTGACCATCCTCTCCTCGCCCTACCGCGAGATCACCCGTCCGATCGTCGAGTACGTGCGGGGGCTGCGCCGGTCCTCCCCACGGGACCTCGTGGTGGTCTTCATCCCCGAGTACGTCGTCACCCACTGGTGGGAGCAGCTGCTCCACAACCAGTCCGCGCTCCGGCTGAAGGGCCGGCTGCTGTTCATGCCGGGTGTCGTCATGGCGTCGGTGCCCTGGCAGCTGGAGGAGCATGTCGCTGCCGCGGATGTCCAGCGCTGAGGCGGGACTGCTCGAGCTCGAGCTCCTGCGCGTCGCGCACGGCGGCTACTGTGTCGCCCGGCACGGCGGGAAGGTCGTGTTCGTGCGGGGTGGTCTCCCGGGGGAGCGCGTCCGCGTCCGGGTGGCGCAGGAGAACGCGCGGCTGGTGTTCGCGGACGTCGTCGACGTCGTCGTGCCCTCGGCGGACCGCGTGCCGCACGTCTGGGAGGAGGCCGCCCGGGCCGGGGTCGGCGGTGCGGACCTCGGTCACGTCGCGCCCGCCGCCCAGCTGCGGTGGAAGTCCGCGGTGATCGCCGACGTCGTGCGCCGGATCGGGGGAGAGCGCGTCGCTGCCGCGGTGGGACCGGTGGAGGTGCAGCCGGTGGGCGGGTACCGCCGCGGCACCCGCACGCGGGTGGCGTTCGTGGCGGACGACGACGGCCGCCTCGCCATGCGCCGGCCCCGGTCCCACGACGTGGTCGCGCTCGACCGGATGCCACTGGCCGTGCCGGAGATCGATGCTCTCGGACTCTTCGCCGAACGGTGGGGCTGGGCCCCGGGCGAAGCGGTGGCCGCGGTCGCCCCGAGCGACTCGCCGCCCGTCGTCGTGCGCGACTCCGGGGTGTGGTTCGCTCCCGCGGATCCCGCCCCGCGGCGGGTGCGCGAGCGGCTCGACCGGCCCGGCGGGCCGTGGCGCTGGCTGGTGGATGCGGCGGGCTTCTGGCAGGTGCACCGCGAGGCGCCCGCCGTGCTCGTGGCGCAGGTGCTGCGCGAGGCCGGCCCGGTGGAGGGCGGGAGCGTCCTGGAACTGTACGCGGGCGCCGGCCTGTTCACCCTCCCGCTCAGCGACGCCGTCGGGCGTCGCGGGTCGGTGGTCTCGCTCGAGGGGTCACGGTCCGCCGTCGACGACGCCAGCCGCAACCTCGCCGCCCATCCCCAGGCCAGGGTGCGGCACGCCCGGGTGGAGGCGCGCACCGTGGGTTCGGGCGCGGTGGACGTCGTCGTCCTCGACCCCCCGCGAACGGGGGCCGGCACGGACGTGATGCGTGCGATCGCGGCGCGCCGTCCGGCACGGGTCGTGTACGTGGCGTGTGACCCCGCCGCGCTGGCACGTGACCTCGCGGCCATGCTCCCGGACTACACCGTGGGGTCGGCCGCGGCGTTCGACCTGTTCCCGCACACCCACCACGTCGAGATGGTGGTCCGGCTCGACCGCCGGTGACGGCGCCCGGTCACTAGGCTGCAGGTGTGGTGGACAGCCCGCCACCCGGGACAGTATCTTGACATCGAGATAATTGCTCACGAAGAGGAGAGCCGCACGTGGACAGCTTCAACTCCAGCTCGCAGCTCGAGGTCGGGGGAACGGCCTACCGGATCCGCCGCCTCGACGCCGTCCCGGGCCTCGCGAGGCTGCCCTACTCCCTCAAGGTGCTGGCGGAGAACCTGCTGCGCACCGAGGACGGTGCCAACGTCACCGCCCGCCACATCGAGGCTCTCGCGGCCTGGGACCCGGCGGCGGAACCGGACACCGAGATCCAGTTCACGCCGGCCCGGGTGGTGATGCAGGACTTCACGGGCGTCCCCTGCGTCGTCGACCTCGCGACCATGCGCGAGGCGGTCGTGGAGCTGGGTGGCGACCCGGGGCGGATCAACCCCCTCGCACCCGCGGAACTCGTGATCGACCACTCCGTGGTGATTGACGTGTTCGGGCGGCCCGACGCCTTCGAACGCAACGTGGAGCTCGAGTACGAGCGCAACCGGGAGCGCTACCAGTTCCTCCGCTGGGGTCAGACCGCCTTCGACAACTTCCGGGTGGTGCCGCCGGGAACCGGGATCGTCCACCAGGTCAACATCGAGTACCTGGCCCGCGTGGTGATGACCCGCGAGGCCGACGGCGTGGTGGAGGCCTACCCCGACACGTGCGTGGGCACCGACTCGCACACCACGATGGTCAACGGGCTCGGCGTGCTGGGATGGGGGGTGGGCGGCATCGAGGCCGAGGCCGCGATGCTCGGCCAGCCCGTCTCGATGCTCATCCCGAAAGTGGTGGGCTTCCGGCTGTCGGGCGAGATTCCCGCCGGCTCCACCGCCACCGACGTGGTCCTCACCATCACGCAGATGCTCCGCCGGCACGGCGTGGTGGGCAAGTTCGTGGAGTTCTACGGCGACGGCGTCGGCGCGGTGCCCCTCGCCAACCGCGCCACGATCGGGAACATGAGTCCCGAGTTCGGGTCCACCGCGGCGATCTTCCCCATCGACGACGTCACGCTCGACTACCTGCGCCTCACCGGCCGGCCCGACCACCAGATCGCCCTCGTGGAGGCCTACGCCCGCGCCCAGGGCCTCTGGCACGACCCGGCGCGGGAGGCGGTCTACTCGGAGTACCTCGAACTCGACCTCTCGACGGTCGTCCCGTCCATCGCGGGCCCGAAGCGCCCCCAGGACCGCATCGAACTGTCGCGGGCGAAGGAGGCCTTCGCGGCGGTCCTGCCGGACTACGCCGCGCACGTGGAGGATGAGTCCCTCTCCGAACTGGACGAGGCCATTGCGGACACCTTCCCCGCCTCGGACCCGGTTCCCGCGGAGGCCGAGCTCGCCGACGACGTCCCGGCCGCCCACCCGGCCGGCGCGCCCCGGCTGCCGAGCCGGCGCGTCGCGGTGACGCTGGCCGACGGCACGGCGACGGAGATCGACCACGGCGCCGTCGTGATCGCGTCCATCACCTCCTGCACCAACACCTCCAACCCCTCCGTGATGCTGGCCGCGGCGCTGCTGGCGCGCAACGCGGTGGCCCGGGGACTCACGGTCAAGCCCTGGGTGAAGACGTCCATGGCGCCCGGCTCCAAGGTGGTGACCGACTACTACGAGAAGGCCGGGCTGTGGCCCGCGCTCGAGGCCCTCGGCTACCACCTCGTCGGATACGGCTGCACCACCTGCATCGGGAACTCCGGGCCGCTGCCGCCCGAGATCGCCGCGGCCGTGAACGAGCACGACCTGGCCGTGGTCTCCGTGCTCTCCGGGAACCGCAACTTCGAGGGCCGCATCAATCCCGACGTGAAGATGAACTACCTCGCCTCGCCGCCGCTGGTCATCGCCTACGCCCTGGCAGGGACGATGAACTTCGACTTCGCCACGGAGCCGCTCGGAGTGGGCACCGACGGGCGCCCGGTGTACCTGCGGGACATCTGGCCCTCCGCCGAGGACGTCGAGGCCACGATCGCCGCCACCGTCGACAGGGAGATGTTCACCGACGGCTACGTGGACGTCTTCGCCGGTGACGAGCGGTGGCGGTCGCTGTCGACCCCGGCGGGCGACATCTTCGCGTGGGACCCGGACTCGACCTACGTCCGGAAGCCGCCGTACTTCGAGGGCATGGGCATGGCGCTCACGCCGGTGGCGGACATCCACGGGGCCCGGGTGCTCGCCAAACTGGGCGACTCGGTCACCACGGACCACATCTCCCCGGCGGGCTCCATCAAGCCGGACTCGCCGGCGGGCCGCTACCTCGCCGAGCATGGCGTGGCGCGCCGGGACTTCAACTCCTACGGTTCCCGGCGCGGGAACCACGAGGTGATGATCCGTGGCACGTTCGCGAACATCCGGCTGCGCAACCAGCTCCTCGACGGCGTCGAGGGCGGCTACACCCGCAACTTCCTCACCGGGGAGCAGGAGTCGATCTACGACGCCGCGATGGCCTACCAGGCTGCCGGCGTCCCCCTGGTGGTGCTGGGCGGTACCGAGTACGGCTCGGGCTCATCCCGGGACTGGGCGGCCAAGGGCACGGCACTCTTGGGGGTCAGGGCCGTGATCACGGAGAGCTTCGAGCGCATCCACCGCTCCAACCTCATCGGCATGGGCGTGCTGCCGCTGCAGTTCCCCGCGGGTGAGAACGCGGACTCCCTCGGCCTCGACGGCAGCGAGGTGTTCGACATCACCGGGATCGCGGAGCTGAACAGCGGGACCACGCCGCGGACGGTCCGGGTGCGCGCGGTGCGGGAGGACGGCACCGCCGTCGAGTTCGACGCGCGCGTCCGCATCGACACGCCCGGCGAGGCCGACTACTTCCGCCACGGCGGCATCCTCCAGTACGTGCTGCGGACGCTCGCGAGCGCCTGAGACGCGGGAGCGAATCCGCTCCGGCCTCACGGGACCGCGTCGTACTGTCTCGTCATGAGACGCCTGACCGTCCTCGCCCTGGCTGCCACCCTCGCCGCGTGCGCGGGCGGACCCACCCCCGACGCCGACGGCGTGCTGCGCGCCGACGTCGAGTTCCGGCAGGTGGCGCTCACGGAGGCGCCCGCCACGGCCGCCGTCGTCGCGGCATCCGACGAGTTCGGCCTCGCCACGCTGCGGGCGGCCGACCCGGCGGAGAACCTGGTGTTCTCACCCGCATCCGCCGTCGTCGCGCTCACCATGCTGGGGGAGGGGGCCACCAACGCCGGGGCGGCGGAACTCGACGGGCTCCTCGGGGCCGGCGGGGACGACCGCAGCGTGGCCGTCAACGCGCTCGTCGGCGTCCTCCGGCCCTTCGACGGCGATCCCGGGTCGGTGAACGACGAGGACCTGCCGGAGCGGCCGTTGCTGCACGTGGCGAACAATGTCGTCCTCGACGATCAGGCGGACGTGGAGGCCGCCTTCCTGAAACGGCTGGCGGAATACCACGACGCCGGCGTCCAGACCGCCGACCTGGCGAGCAGCGCGGGCAAGGACGTGCTCGACGCCTGGGTGCGGCAGCACACCGGCGGCCGGATCGAGGAGTCGGCCATGGTGCCGAGCGATGACCTCTGGCTGGTCCTGCAGGACGCCGTGCTGCTGGCTGCCCGGTGGCAGCAGGAGTTCGACCCGGAGGCCACGACCGAGGCATCGTTCACCGCGGCCGGCGGCGTGACGCAGACGGCCGACTTCATGAACACCCTGCAACCCCTGCGCTACGCCAGCCACGCCGGCTGGCAGGCCGTGGAGCTGCCCTATCGCGAGGACTTCGCGGTGGCGCGCGTCATCCTCCCGCCACGGGGGGTGGATCCGGCCGAGGTGGACTCCGGAGTGCTCGCGGCCCTCGAGGACTCACTGGGCGGGGACTCCACGGCGCGGGTGATGCTCTCACTCCCGCGGTTCACCATCGATTCCTCCACGGAGCTGCGGGACATCCTGGAGTCCGTCGGCGTGCGGGCGATCTTCGATCCGGCGGCACAGGCCCTCGAGGGAATCAGCCCCGGAAACGACCTCCACGTCGGCCAGGCGGTCCAGCAGGCGACCATCACGGTGGGCGAGCAGGGGACTGTGGCGGCCGCGGTGACCGAGATCGGGGTGGCGGGCACCGCGGCACCCCAGATCGACGTGGTCATGGTGGTCGACCGTCCGTTCCTGGTGGTCATCGAGGAGACCACCACCGGGTGGGACCTCTTCCATGCGCTGGTGCGCTCGGTGGAGTGAGGGACGTCAGGCCGGACGGAAGCCGAACACCCTGCCGTAGAACGCCAGCTCCCGGGCGAGGGCGTCGCGGGTGGTCGCGGCCTTCCGGAACCCGTGCCCTTCCCCGGGGTAGAGGACGAGTTCGACGTCGCCGCCCGCAGCACGGATGGCCTCCGCCATCGCGCGAGCCTGGTTGGGCGGCACGACGGCGTCGTCCTCCCCCTGCAGCAGGAGCACCGGTGCCCGGAGCCGGTCGAGGTGGAACAGCGGCGAGCGTTCCCGGTAGATGTCCGCCGCCGCGGGCCACGGCCCGATGAGCGTGTCGGTGTAGTGGGCCTCGAACTTGTGGGTGTCCCGGGCGAGCAGGGCGAGATCGGCGATGCCGTAGCGGCTGGTCCCCGCGCTGAAGGCATCGGTGGTGGTGAGCGCCCGCAGCACGGCGTAGCCGCCCGCGCTGCCGCCCCGGATGGCCACGCGGCGCCTGTCGATGAGCCCGCGGTCGGCGAGGGCCCGCACACCGGCGGCCATGTCCTCGATGTCCACGACCCCCCACTGGCCGTTGAGCGCCTCGCGGTAGGCGCGGCCGTAGCCCGTGGAGCCCCGGTGGTTCACGTCCAGGACCGCGAACCCGCGCGTGGTCCAGAACTGCACCGCCGTCGTGAAGCCCGCACTGGTCGCCGACGTGGGCCCCCCGTGCACCAGCACCAGCAGCGGTGGCGCCTCCCCCTCGGGCGGTTCGACGTCCGGGTTGACCGGGGCGTAGAAGAAGCCGTGCGCGATCGCATCGCCCACCGGCCAGTCGACGGCCTCCGCGAGGGACACCGCGGGCTCGGGGAGGATCGCCGGTGCCGTGACCCGCAGGGTGCGCACCGAGGCGGACTGGAGCGACAGCTCGGCCAGGGCGGCGGGCTGGGTGGCCCGGGTGCCGACGAACGCCACGCGGCCGTTGCCCGCCGCCACCTCGCTGGCCACCTCGAGCCCGGTGAGCCACTCCTCCAGCTCGCCATTGGACACCCGCATGGCGCCGAGCGACCAGCGGCCGTGCCGGGTCCAGCGGCACACCACGTGGTCCTCGTCCAGGACCGCAAGGGAGTGGTCGAAGGTCCAGGGAGGTGCGGCGAACTCGGCCTCCGCGGGGTGGAGGAGGCGAACCCGGCACTCGCCGAGGGGGTCGGTGCAGCGGTGCACGTTCCACCAGCCCCCCGGGTCGGAGACGAACAGCAACTCGTCCTCGCCCACCCACACCGGCGACAGCGCGCTCTCCCGGGGCCCTCCTGCGACGTGGCGCGGCTCGCCGATGCGGTCGCCGTCGAGTTCGGCAACGTAGAGGTCGGTGGCGTCCCAGGGCATGTGGGGATGGTTCCACTCGTACCAGGCGAGCGCGGTGCCGGCGGCGTTGGGGCGGGGGTTCGCGACGAAATCGGCGACATCACGCAGCACCGAGACGTCGCCCGAGGCGAGGTCGACGTGGACGAGGGCGTTGCGCACCGTGGCGCCGTGGGTCTCGGCGACGGCGTAGACCGAGTGACCCAGGATCACGAGGTCGGCGAAACGGGTGCCGTCGTCCGGTGTCACGGGATGGGGGGTCGACCAGCCGTCCGCACCGCGCACCGTAACGTGGAGCCGGTCGTCCCGCCGGGCGGAGAACACGCACACCCCGTCGGCGACGGCGAAGTCGCCGCCGCCGTACTCGTGGACCCGGGAACTGACGTCGACGGCGGTGCCGTCCGCGAACGTCGTCGTCACCGGCTCGTACCGACCGCCCTCGGCACGCCAGATCACCCCACGGCCGTCGCCGCCGGTCTCCTTCCAGTAGGTCGCCTCGCCGTCGATGCGGGGAGGGGAGAGCCGGACCGTCTCGGCGGTCATGGCGTCCAGCGTGAGGGGTGACGCCCAGGAACCGTAGGGGCACGGGGAGGGGCTCATGCTGCGAGCCTACTTGCGTGGCATCCGTCATGGGCGCAGTGGCGGGGGCCGTCGTAGAGTGGGGGAGTCTGCTGTCGACACCCGGGGGACCCATGGCGATACTCGAGCGCATCACGAAGCCGCGCGACCTGCGCGGCCTCGTCACGGACGAGCTGGTGCAGCTCGCGGCCGAGATCCGGGAGTTCCTCGTCACCAACGTCGCGCGCACGGGCGGGCACCTCGGTCCGAACCTGGGTGTGGTCGAACTCACGATCGCCATTCACCGCGTGTTCGACTCCCCGCGGGACAGGATCGTGTTCGACACGGGTCACCAGGCCTACGTGCACAAGCTGCTCACCGGTCGCCAGGACTTCGGCCGGCTGCGCCAGAACGGCGGGCTGTCCGGTTACCCCTCCCGGACCGAGTCCGTGCACGACATCGTGGAGAACTCCCACGCCTCCACCGCGCTCAGCTGGGGTGACGGCATCGCCCGGGCCAACCTGCTGCGGGGTCGCAGCGACCGGCACGTGGTCGTGGTGGTCGGTGACGGGGCGCTCACCGGCGGAATGGCCTGGGAGGCCCTGAACAACATCGCCGAGGGACCTGACCGCAACCTCGTGATCGTCGTGAACGACAACGGCCGCTCCTACGCGCCGACCACCGGCGGCATCGCCCACCACCTCGACGCGCTGCGCACCACCCACGGGTACGAGAAGCTGCTGGACTGGGGCAAGCACACGCTGCTGCGCGGCGGGACGCCCGGGCGCATGACCTACGAGGCACTCCACGGCCTGAAGAAGGGCGTGAAGGACGTCCTGGCCCCGCAGGGCCTGTTCGAGGATCTCGGCATCAAGTACATCGGCCCGGTGGACGGCCATGACGTCACCGCGATGGAGTTCGCCCTGACGCGTGCCCGCGCCTACGAGGCACCGGTCATCGTCCACGCCATCACGGAGAAGGGACGCGGGTACCAGCCGGCGCTGGACGATGCGGCGGACCGGTTCCACGCCGTCGGCGTGATCCACCCCGAGACCGGGTTGCCGGTGGTGCCCGCGCGGTTCGGCTGGACGGCCGTCTTCTCCCAGGAGATCCTCAAGCTCGCCCGCCAGCGGGACGACATCGTGGCGCTCACCGCCGCCATGCTGCAGCCCGTGGGGCTCGGGCCCATGAGCGAGGAGTTCCCGGAGAGGGTCATCGACGTCGGGATCGCGGAGCAGCACGCGGTGGCGGCGGCGGCCGGCCTGGCCTTCGCCGGCCTCCACCCGGTGGTCGCGGTGTACGCGACCTTCCTGAACCGCGGCTACGACCAGGTGCTGATGGACGTCGGGCTCCACAACCAGGCGGTCACCTTTGTCCTCGACCGGGCGGGCGTGACCGGCGACGACGGCCCCAGCCACCACGGCGTGTGGGACATGGTGCTGCTGCGGTCGGTGCCGAACCTCCGTCTGAACGCCCCCCGGGACGAGGCCACCCTCCGCGCGGCGGTGCGTGAGGCCGTCACGATCGACTCCCCGACCGTGGTGCGCTACCCGAAGGGCCCCCTCCCCGAACCGGTCCCGGCCCTGGACGTCATCGCCGGCGTCGACGTCATCGGCCGCCATCCGGGCGAACGCAACGTCCTCGTGGTGGGTATCGGGGCGATGGCGGGCTGCGCCGTCGAGGTGGGCCGGGCGCTGGACGCCCAGGGCATCGGCTCCCTCGTGGTCGATCCGCGCTGGGTGTTGCCGGTGTCCGCCGGCCTCGTGGACCTGGCCGCGCACTTCGAGCTCGTGGTCCACATCGAGGACGGGCTGGTGGACGGGGGAGCGGGGTCCGCGCTCCGCGACGCGCTCGCCGCGGCGAATGTGCGGGTTCCGGTGCAGACCCACGGCGTGCCGCGCGGGTTCCATCACCACGCGACGCGCGAGGAGTTGCTCGACGAGTTCCGGCTGCGGCCCGCGGACATCGCCCGCCAGGTGGCGGAGACCCTGCTCGCCCCCGACGTTGCCGGCCTCGACCCGGAGGTGGCCCGCTTCCTCGGCATGGAGCAGCCCGGGTCCTGACGGCGGGACTCAGAGGCCGCGGGGATGGAACAGGCCCCCGGTCGCGGCCGCCGCGCCGACCTGGTCCAGGTACGGGGTGATCCCGCCGCGGTGCACCGGCCAGCCGGCCCCCGCGAGCATCGCGAGGTTCACGGCGTCGACGTCCGCGACCCCCTCCCGCAGCATGAGGTGGATCTCCTCGGCGAGGGCGTGCTGGACGCGGCGCAGGACCGTCTCCGCCGGGGCGGGTTGCGGCCGTGCCGGCACGAAGTACCGCTGGATGGCGGGGTCGTGCGGGGTGGCGGCGCTGGGCGGGCCGAGGAGGAAGGACGCGCCGTCGCGGACGATGGCCTCGAGGCCGGGGCTGCGCGGGTAGCGGTCGCCGAGGGCCGAGCGCAGGGTGCGCAGGACGTGCGCGGCGACCCCCGGTCCCACGAGCTGGAGAAGGTGCAGGGGACCCATCGGCAGTCCCATCGGGTCGAGGGCGTGCGCGACGACGTCGACGGGCGTCCCGTCCTCCAGCTCACCGAGGACCTCGCCGAGCAGCCGGACGAGCAGCCGGTTCACGATGAACCCCGGGGCGTCCGCGACCTCCACGGTGGTCTTGCCCGCGGCGTGGGCGAGGTCCCGCGCCGTGGCGAGCGCCTCCGGGGCGGTGTGCCGCGTCCGGACGATCTCCACGAGGGGCATCGCGGCCACCGGGTTGAAGAAGTGGATCCCCACCAGTCGGTCGGGGCGGCGCAGCGCCTCGGCCATCGCCGTGACGGACAGGGCCGAGGTGTTGGTGGCGAGGATGGCGTCGGTGCGCAGGTGGGACTCGACGCCGGCGAGCACGGAGGTCTTCACGGCCAGGTCCTCGAAGACCGCCTCGATGACGAGGTCGGCGTCCGCGAAGGCGGCGGGGTCCGTGCCGACCGTGATGCCGTCCGACAGTTCGGCGCCGAGGGCGTCCAGCTCCCTGGCCAGCAGCGAGCGGGCCCGGGCGCACCGCTCCTCGTCCACCTCGGTCATCGCGACGCTGACGCCGAGCCGCACCGCGAGGAGGGCGGCGAGCTGGGAGGCCATGAGGCCGCCGCCGATCACCCCGAGCCGGTGGATCGGCGACGGCGTCCGCGGGGGCCGCGCCCGGCGGAGCAGTCCGACCGCGTACAGGGCGGCGTGCAGCTGCGGCGTCGTCACCAGCTCCGCCAGGGCCTCGTCCTCGCGTGCGAAGGCGGCGGCCCGGTCGCCGTCGTGGGCCGTCCGCAGGAGTGCGAGGGCGTACCCGGGGGCCGGTCGGCCGCCGGCGACGAGCCGGTCGACCCGGCTGGCGACGCCGTCGAGCGCGCGGTTCCACGCGACGGCGTCCGCGGGCCCCTCGGGCGCGCAGCGGCGGATCGGGTGGTCGAGGAGCTCGCCGATGGCGGCGCGGGGCAGGTCCCCGGCATCCCACAGCCCGTCGACGATCCCGAGGTCGCGGGCCTGGGCCGCGGTGAGCGTGGTGTTGGCGCGCGACGGGTTGACGATGATGATCTCCGCTGCCCGCGCCGGTCCCACGAGATGGGGGAGGAGGTAGCACCCACCCCAGCCGGGCACCAGCCCGAGGTGGGTCTCCGGCAGCCCGATCGGCCGTGCGCTGGTCCGGGCGAGCCGCATCGAACACGCGAGGGCGAGTTCCAGACCGCCGCCCAGCGCGGTGCCGTTGATGGCGGCGATGGTGGGGACGGGGGCGTCGAGGATGGCCGAGACCACCTCATGGCCGAGCCGTCCCAGACGTCGTCCCAGCTCCGGATCGTGGGCCTCCTGGATGAGACCCAGGTCGGCGCCGGCGAGAAAGGTGGTGCCCACACCGGTGAGCACGATCCCGGACACCTCGCCGGCGGCGGCGAGCGCCGCTGCCTCCCGCACCGCGGCGAGGACGAGGCGCAGCCCGGCAGGGCCGAGCGTGGCCGGCCCGCCGGACCCGTCCTGACGGCTCAGCGTGATGAGCGCCACCGCGTGGGTGCCACACGTCGTCGTGGTGAGCTCCGCATGTGTGACCTTTTCCACGGGAACCTCCGATCGTCCGGTACCGGCAGACACTAGTGGCCGGGCGGGGGCCCTGCCACCGGGGTGGTGCCCGTGAGCGCCGTCGTCACCTCGTGTGCCACGAGTTCCACCTGCCAGGGGCGGGCTCCCGCGGACCGCAGCAGGTCCCCGGCCTCGTCAGGGTGCGCGAGATGCCATGCGAGGGCACGCTGCGCCGCCGGGGCGAGCAGGTTCTCCTGCGGCATTCCGAGCTCCTCGGCGAGCCGCCGGACGGCCGACCGGACGATGTCGAGCCGCGCGGCCGCGTCCTGGTTCAGACGGGACCACTGGCGGGGATCGGGCAGGCCGCCGCGCCCGGGCGGACGGCGGGAAGGCAGCTCGGCGTCGGGGAGGGAGAGCGCCCGGCGGTAGGCGGCCTGCCACACCGCCGGGGCGTGGCGGCGCAGTTCCTTCAGCGGGGGCAGCTCGTCCGGCAGGGGCGACCTGCTGGCGACGGCGACGATCACCCGGTCCGGCAGCACGCGTCCCGGGGCGAGGTCGAGGTCGCGGGCGACGGCGTCGCGCGCCTCCCACAGCTCGCGCACCACGGCCAGGCCGCGGGGCGTGCGGACGTCCGTGATGTGGGAGGTGCGGCGCCAGGGTTCGGGCCCCGGGGAGGAGGGCACGGCGACGAGGAGGGCCGCGAACTCCTGGCGGGCCCACTCCTCCCGGCCGTGCTCGCGCAGTTGCACCTCCAGCCTGCCCCGCAGCTCGAGCAGGAATTCCACATCGAGGGCGGCGTAGGTGAGCCACTCCGGGGGGATCGGGCGGACCGACCAGTCCGCGGCCGAGTGCTCCTTTGCCAGGTGGAGCCCGAACTCCTCGGCGATCATGGTGGCGAGTCCCACCCGCGGCCGTCCGAGCAACCGCCCGGCCAGTTCGGTGTCGAAGAGGCGGGACGGCTCCAGGCCGGCCGCGCGCAGGCAGGCGAGGTCCTGGCTCGCGGCGTGCAGCACCCACTCCTCCTCGGACACCAGCTCGGCGAGCGGCGCCAGGTCATCCACGGCCGTGGGGTCGATGAGGTGGGTGCCGCCGCCCTCGCGGCGAATCTGGATGAGGTAGGCGCGCTGACTGTACCGGTAACCGGAGGCACGTTCCGCGTCGATCGCGAACGGCCCGCTGCCCGCGGCGAGACGGGTGACCGTGGCCCGCAACGCGTCCCGGGTCTCGACGACGGCGGGCACGCCCTCCCGGGGAGCGGCCAGCGGGTTCACGGCGAGGTGCGCCGGTTCAGGGCGGTCACACCCTCGTCGAGGGGGGCGAGTCCGCAGAGGGCGCCCAGCAGCCA
>JALHDK010000225.1 GCA_022838965.1 Actinomycetales bacterium
ACACCGGTCGCCAGCTGGTGCCAGCCCCGGACGCACCGAGTGGGCGAGCGCCACGCCCGGACGCACCCAGGGCGCCTACTGACGGTTTCGCGGTGCTCAATGCGTCAGTTGGAGACACCGGTCGCCAGCTGGTGCCAGCCCCGGACGCACCGAGTGGGCGAGCGCCACGCCCGCGACACACCCAGGGCGCTCACTGACGGTTTCACGGGGCTGAACAGGTCGGTTGGAGACGCCGGTCGCGGGCGGGCGCCAGCCCCGGACGCACCGAGTGGGCGAGCGCCACGCCCGGACGCACCCAGGGCGCTTACTGACGCCTTGGCGGGGCCGAATGGGTGGTGGCGCTCCGTTCGCTCCGGCCTACGCTGCTGTCGTGAGGATCGCACTGTTCGACTTCGACGGCACCATCGCCGACTCCGGCCCCACCGTCATGGGCGCCGCGCGGGACGCGCTGCGCCGCCTGGGCCATCCCGTTCCGGACGAGCATCATCTCCGCCGGTTCGTCGGACCCCCCTTGATGACCGGCATCACCGAGGTGCTCCGGGTGCCGCCGGAGGCCGCCGAGGAGTTCCGGGTCACCTACCGGGCGATCTACATCGAGCGCATGACGGAGGCCACGATCTACCCCGGAATCCCGCACCTGCTGGATCGCCTGCGTCGGGAGGGCTGGTTGCTCGGCGTCGCCAGCTCGAAACGCGAGGACCTGGTGGGCCGCATCCTCGAGTCGAAGCACATGTCGGCACTCTTCGCCGTCGTCGCCGGCGCTGACCTGCTGGAACGCAACGCCTCGAAGTCCTGGGTCCTCGGCCGCGCCCTGGAGAGGCTGGAGGCGCAGGGCCTCGACACCCGGCACGCCATCCTGGTCGGCGACCGGCACCACGACGTCGTCGGGGCGGCCGAGCACGACCTCAGGGTCATCTTCGCAGCGTGGGGCTACGGCACTCCCGACGAGTCCGCGGGCGCGTGGGCGGTCGCCGACACCCCGGCGGACGTCGCCCGCCTGCTCGCGGAGTCAGCGGTCTGACACGCCTCCGCGGAGAGCCGCGACCATCCGCGGGTGAGGCACACTGGACATGATGGCGCGATTCCCCCGAACCCGGCGAGCCTGGCGGAAGGTTCGCGAGCGTGCGCACGGGGCGGTTGTGCCGGACGCCGTCGCGCCGGAGCCGGTCAGCACCCCGGCCAGCGGACAGCCAGGCCCGCTCGTGCCGCTGTGGCTCGCGCGCTCCGGAATGATGAGCTGGTATCTCATCGGCATCATCATCGTGGTGTCGCTCGCCGTGTTCGCGACCACCCGGGTCCAGCTCGTGTTCATCGCGGTGTTCATCGCCCTGGTGTTCACGTCCGTGCTCAACCCGGCGACGGACTGGCTGGCGCGGTTCATGCCCCGGGGTTTGGCCGTGGTGATCTCGCTGCTGCTGGCCTTCCTTTTCTTCGCCGGTCTGCTCACCTACGTGATCAGTTCGGTGGTGGGCCAGTGGAGAGACCTCGCGAACCAGTTCAACGACGGCATCGCCCAGATCCTCGACTTCCTCGAGAACGGCCCCCTGCCGTGGCACGTCACCCAGGACGAGGTCTACGACTGGGTCGACACCCTCGTGAAGCAGGCCACCGACTACGTGCAGAGCAATGCCGGCGATCTCGCGGGACAGGTGGTCTCCAACGCCGGGACCGTTGCCCTCGGCTTCACCATGGTCGCCCTGAGCCTCTTCGTCACGATCTTCCTTCTCGCGTCGGGCAAGCGGATGTGGCTGTGGTTCCTCAACCAGCTCCCGGCGCGTCACCGCTCCGGTGTCCATCGCTCGGCGAGCGCGGGCTGGTACACGTTCTCGGGGTACGCCCGGGGCACCATGATCATCGCCACGGCTGATGGCCTCATGGCGTTCATCCTGTTGCTCATCGTGGGTGTCCCGCTCGCGGCACCCCTCGCCGTCCTGGTCTTCGTCGGGGCGTTCATTCCCCTCATCGGGGCCCCCCTCGCGATGATCGTCGCGGCGGTGGTGGCGCTGGCCGCGGGCGGCATCGTCGATGCGCTGATCGTGACGGTCGGTGTCGCGCTCATCGGCCAGATCGAGGGGCACGTTCTCGAACCGCTGGTGATGGGCAGGCAGGTGTCGCTGCATCCGGTGGTGGTGGCCCTCGGAGTCACGGCGGGCACCTTCCTCGGTGGCCTCTTCGGCGCGATCCTCGCCATTCCGCTGCTGGCGGTGGTCTGGGCGGTCTACGGCACCCTGCGGCATCCCGATCCGCCCCTCGAGGAGCTCCCTGAAGGAGCACCACCCCCGGAGCGCACGAACGCCTCCACCACCACCGGGCTGTCGCTCCCCCGCATGACCCGGACCGACGGGCTGGCACCGTAGGCCTGCTCAACGGAAGTCCCGGGAGCGCGAGGCCACCTGGAGCGACAGGTGTTCCATGCCGTCGGCCACCAGGTTGGTCACCCCGTCCGCCCGTTCGAGGATCCCCCGCACCACCAGCGCGGAACTGGTGCGGGCTAGCCGCCGGTACCGGCGCCACAGTCCCGCCGAACACACGACGTTGAGGAGGCCGGTTTCGTCCTCCAGCGACAGGAAGGTGATCCCGGCGGCGGTGGCCGGCCGCTGCCGGTGGGTGACCACGCCACCGACCCGGACCCGCTCCCCCGGCTCGCGGTCGAGCAGGTCCGCGATCGTGACCACTCCGGCAGCTTCCAGTTCGGTCCGCACGAAGTGGGTCGGGTATCGCCCCGTCGTCACCCCTGTCGCCCACACGTCGGCCACCGCCTCCTCCACCTCGCTCATCACGGGCAGCCCGGGCGGGGTCACGCCGACCGCGGTGCCCGGGAGTGGCGGTTGGATCCACAGTTCCGAGACCGTCCGGTGGGTGGTGCCGTACTCCTGCGCCAATGCCCCGGCCGACCACAGGTTCTCCCGTCGCGTCCCCCAGGCGC
>JALHDK010000016.1 GCA_022838965.1 Actinomycetales bacterium
ACGACCTCGTCGAGCAGGGGCTCCAGCTCCCCGAGCATCGCCTCGGCCTCCTTGTCCGCCATGCACGACACCACCCCCACGAGCCGGCGGAACGCGAAGGACTCCGCCACCGCATCCCGCAGCGCCCCGATGCCGTGCGGATTGTGCGCGGCGTCCACCAGCACCGTCGGCGAGCTTCGCACGAGCTCGAGGCGTCCGGGGGACGTGACGGAGGCGAACCCCTCCTCCACGGCCTCGGCGGGGAGGGCGGCGCCCCCGAAGAACGCCTCCACCGCGGCAAGCGCGAGCATCGCGTTCACCGCCTGGTGCTCGCCGAGCAGGGGAAGGAAGATGTCCTCGTAGATGGCCGCCGGTGTGCGGAGCGTGAGTACCTGGCCGCCCACGGCCACCTGCCGGCGCGTCACCGCGAGATCCCGCCCGACCTCCAGCAGGCGGGAGCCGTGCTGCGCCGCGGCCACCGCGATGATCCCGGCGACCTCCTCCCGCTGGTCGGCACTGACGACGACGGACCCGTCCTTGATGATGCCGACCTTCTCGCCGGCGATCTCGCGCAGCGTCGGGCCCAGCCACTGCATGTGGTCGAGTGCGACGGGGGTGATGACGGCGACGTCCGCGGTGACGACGTTCGTGGCGTCCCAGCGGCCGCCCATCCCCACCTCGATGACCGCGACGTCCACGGGAGCATCGGCGAAGGCGTCGAACGCCATGAGCGTGAACACCTCGAAGAAGCTGAGGCGCGGCCCCCCGGCGGCCCCGGACCGGGCGTCCACCATCTCCACGAACGGAGCGATGTCCTCCCAGGCGGCGACGAACGCCTCCGGGCTGATCGGTGCGCCGTCGATGGCGATGCGCTCCCGCACGGTGTGGAGGTGGGGGGAGGTGAACCGGCCCGTGCGCAGTCCCATCGCGGCCACCAGCCGCTCCACCATCCGCGCGGTGGAGGTCTTGCCGTTGGTTCCGGTCAGGTGGATGGTGCGGAACGCGTGCTGGGGATCGCCGAGCAGGTGACACACCGCGGCCACGCGGTCGAGGGAGGGCTGGACACGGTGCTCGGGCGCGCGCGTCAGGATGTCGCGGTAGATCTCCGCGACACGCTCGTCAACGCTCACGCCTGCACCTTCTCCAGGCTGTCGATCCGCAGCTCGGGGCCGATCGCGGTGGTCAGCTCGACCGTGAGGGTCTCGCGGCAGATCATCTGCTCGTGCACCTGCACCCAGGACATCTCCCGTGCCGGGAGGTGGAGGGCGACGGCGATGCGGTCGGACACGTGCAGGCCCGCCTCCTTCCGCGCGTCCTGGATGAGCCGCACGAGGTCGCGGGCGTAACCCTCCGCCTCGAGCTCCTCGTCCACGGTGGTGTCCAGGACCACGAACGTCCCGGAGTCGAGGACGGACGCGACGGCGCCGGGCTCCGCCTCCACGACCGTCGTGAGGGTGTACTGGTCCTCCGCCAGCGCGACGGGCACGCCGTCGAGCTTCACGTTGGGGAAGCGGACACCGGACTCGATGTGGTTCCACTCTCCCGCGCGGGCGGCGGCGAACAGCGCCGACGTGAGCCTGCGCAGCCCGCCGGGGAGGGTGCGTGGCAGGACGGTGAGCTCCTCGCTGACCCGCATCCCGGAGGTCGCCGCATCCGCGAGGACGACGTCCTTCACGTTGACCTCGGCGGCGATGAGGTGCACGAACGGCGCCAGCGCATCCGGGTTGGCGGTCACGATCCGCAGGCTGCGCAGGGGGAGGCGGACCCGCAGCCGGTTCGCCTTCCGCAACGCGTGCGCGGCGGAGACGACGGCGCGGACCTCGTCCATCGCGGCGACCAGCTCGGGGTCGACGACGCTCTCCGGCAGATCGGGCCAGTCGGTGAGGTGGACCGACCGGCCGCCGGTGAGGCCACGCCACACCTCCTCGGCCACCAGGGGTGCCAGGGGCGCCATGACGCGGGTGAGCACCTCGAGGGCGGTGTACATGGTGTCGAAGGCACGGGTGTCCTCGCGCCAGAAGCGGTCGCGCGTGAGGCGGACGTACCAGTTGGTGAGGACGTCGAGGTAGTCCCGGATGGTGGCGCTGGCGGCGGGCAGGTCGTACTCCTCGAGCTGCATGCCGACCGCCTCCGCCAGGTCACGGGTCCGGGCGAGCAGGTAGCGGTCCATCACCTCCAGGTCCGCCACCGCCGCCGGGTCCTCCACGTCCACCGGCCGGGCGACGTAGCCGGCACCCCCGGCGCAGGTGCCCGCGTAGAGGGCGAAGAAGTACCAGGCGTTCCACAGGGGCAGGAGGACGTGCCGGACCGCCTCCCGGATGCCTTCCTCGGCCACCACCAGGTTCCCGCCGCGGAGCACCGGGGAGGACATCAGGGACCAGCGGACGGCGTCCGAACCATAGGTGTCGAACATCTCGACCGGGTCGGGGTAGTTCCGCAGCTTCTTGGAGGCCTTGCGGCCGTCGTTCCCGAGCACGATGCCGTGCGAGATGCACGAGAGGAAGGCCGGCCGGTCGAACAGCGCGGTGGCCAGGACGTGCAGCGTGTAGAACCAGCCGCGGGTCTGGCCGATGTACTCCACGATGAAGTCGCCCGGGAAGTGGTGCTCGAACCAGTCCTCGTTCTCGAAGGGGTGGTGCACCTGGGCGAAGGGCATGGAACCCGAGTCGAACCAGACGTCCAGCACGTCGGGGATGCGGCGCATCGTGGACCTGCCCGTCGGGTCGTCCGGGTTCGGCCGGGTGAGGGTGTCGATGAACGGCCGGTGCAGATCGGTCACGACGACGCCGAAATCGCGCTCCAGCTCGGCGATGGACCCGTAGACGTCGATCCGCGGATAGGCGGGATCATCGGACTTCCACACGGGGATGGGGCTGCCCCAGTACCGGTTGCGCGAGATGGACCAGTCCCGCGCACCCGCGAGCCAGTTCCCGAAGATGCCGTCCTTGATGTGCTCCGGAACCCAGGTGATCTGCTGGTTGAGCTCCACCATCCGGTCCCGGAAGTCGGTGACACGGACGAACCAGGACCCCACCGCCCGGTAGATCAGCGGTTCACCACAGCGCCAGCAGTGCGGGTAGGCGTGGTTGTACGAGGCGAGCCGCACGAGCACCGCCCGCTCGCTGGCGGGCCGCCGCGCCAGTGGCCCGGTACCGTCCCGCAGGTCGCGCGCGATCGGCATGTTCGCCTCGAAGACGTGCATCCCGGCGTAGTCCGGGACCTCGGCGGTGAAGCGGCCGGCGTCGTCGACCGGCACGACGGTCCCGATCCGCCACGCCTGGCAGGCGATCATGTCGTCCTCACCGAAGGCGGGGGCCATGTGCACGAGCCCCGTGCCGTCCTCCGTGGTGACGAAGTCGGCCGCGATCAGCTGGAACGCGTTGGGCCCGGGGGCGGTGTCCTCGTCCCTGCCCATGAAGTAGTCGAAGATCGGGGCGTAGCGCCGGCCCACGAGGTCCGCGCCGGTGACCCGCTCGACCACCTCGGGCGCCTCCCCGAGCTCCTTCGCGTAGGCGGAGAGGAGGGCCTCGGCCAGGATCACGCGCTCACCCGCGAGCGCCCCGTCCCGCGGGACCACGGTGACGTAGTCGATGTCCGCACCCACGGCGACGGCGAGGTTCGACGGCAGCGTCCACGGCGTCGTCGTCCAGATGAGGGCGAGCTCCCCGGTCTCGAGACGCAACCCCACCGTGACGGTCTGGTCCTGGCGATCCTGGTAGACGTCGTCGTCCATCTTGAGCTCGTGATTGGACAGCGGCGTCTGGTCCTTCCAGCAGTAGGGCAGCACGCGATAGCCCTCGTACACCAGGCCCTTGTCATGGAGCTGCCGGAACGCCCAGATGACCGACTCCATGTAGGTGATGTCCATGGTCTTGTAGTCGTTCTCGAAGTCCACCCACCTGGCCTGGCGGGTGACGTACTCCTCCCACTCCCTGGCGTAGGTGAGGACGGAGGAGCGGCAGGCGTCGTTGAAGACGTCGATGCCGATCTCCTCGATCTGGGTCTTGTCCGTGATCCCGAGGATCCGCTCAGCCTCCAGCTCGGCGGGCAGGCCGTGGGTGTCCCAGCCGAAGCGGCGCTCCACGCGCCGTCCCCGCTGGGTCTGGAAGCGGCCGACGACGTCCTTCACGTACCCGGTCAGCAGGTGGCCGTAGTGCGGCAGTCCGTTGGCGAAGGGCGGTCCGTCATAGAAGACGAACTCGTTCGACCCGTTCTCGCCGGGGTCCCGCTGGTCGATGGAGGCCTGGAAGGTACCGTCGGCCTTCCAGTACGCGAGCACGTCCTCCTCGAGCGCGGGCAGGTCGGGGGACGGCGTCAGGTCGGTGTCCCGGTGCAGCGGATAGCGGTTCGTCACGAGGGCTCCTGTCTGGGCGGTCAGGGGGTGTGAGGGCGACATTCCGCCGCGGTACCACCTCACTTGCCCCCGGGCGGGCCGGGGACCACTCGTTGACGCGCGCTGACGGGCGCACCCGTCCGGTTCTACTGGGCGCTGGCGCCGTTCTTCCGGAGGCTCACCGGTGATGGCCGGGTCACTGCCTGTGGTGGCGATTGTAGCGGGGCCGGTCAGCGCCGGGCCACCAGCGTGTTCGTGGCCTGTGCCACGGGGCGCAGGATGAGGGTGTCCACGTTCACGTGCCGGGGGAGTTCGAGGGCCCACACGATCGCCGCGGCGACGTCGACTCCCAGCAGCGGCTCCGCCACGCCCTCGTACACCCTCGCCGCCGCCTCCGGAGATCCCAGGCGGTTCAGGGAGAACTCCGGCGTCCGCACCATCCCCGGCGCGATCTCGATGACGCGGATCGGCTCCCCCACGAGCTCCTGGCGGAGGGTGAGCGGGATCATGCGTTCCGCGTGTTTCGCGGCGACATAGCCGCCACCGCCCGGGTAGGTGTCGTGCGCCGCCGTCGAGGTGATGAACACCAGGTCCCCGCCACCCACAGCACGCAGGTGCGGCAGCATCGCCCGGGTGAGCCGCAGGGCGGTCAGGACGTTGCGGTCGTACATGGCCTGCCAGCGCTCGATGACGGCGTCCGCGATCGTGTCCAGTCCCAGCGCACCCCCGGCGACGTTCACGACGGCGGTGACCGGCTCGCGGGTCGCGCACGCCACGAGGGCGGCGACGTCGTCGTCCACGGTGAGGTCGGCGACGACGGGATGGCAGCCGGTCTCCGCGGCCAGCCGCTCGAGCCGGTCGCGCCGCCGGGCGGTGGCGACGACGTCCCAGCCGTGGGTCCGAAGGAGCCTGACGGTGTCGGCGCCGATACCGGTGGAGGCACCGGTGACGAGCGCGCGACGGGGCAGAGGATACGGAACGGAGCTCATGGCCCCATCATGCCCCTGCCGGCGGACCGGACCTACGATGGGGCGCATGACGACCTTCGGCTTCATCGGTGCGGGCAACATGGCCAGCGCCATCGTGCGGGGTGCGGTCGGCGCCGGCACGGACCCCGCGGATCTCGTGGTCACGGACGCACACCCGGAGGCCGCCGCACGGCTGGCGGCGGACCTGGGGGTGGGGACGGCGGCCTCGAATGTCGAGCTCGTGGAGCGGTGCGACCACGTGGTGCTGGCGGTGAAACCGCAGGTACTGGGGGCCGTCCTGGCGGAGGTGCGGGAGGCCCTGGCCAGGTGGAGGCCGGTGGTGGTCTCCATCGCGGCGGGGCAGACCCTGGAAAGACTGGAGCGCGGGCTGCCGCCCGGTCTCAGCGTCATCCGGGTCATGCCCAATGTGAACGCGATGATCTCCGCGGGCATGGCCGCGGTGTGCGGGAACGATCGGGCGACCCCCGGGCAGCTCGCCACGGTGGTCAGCCTCTTCTCCGCCGTCGGGCAGGCCATCGAGCTCCCCGAGAAGGACTTCCCGGTCTTCACGGCCCTCGCCGCGTCCGGACCGGCCTTCGTGTTCACGTTCATCGACGCCCTCGCCCGTGGGGGCGTGCAGGGTGGCCTGCCCAAGCCGCTCGCGGTCCGCATCGCGGCGCAGACGGTGCTGGGCTCGGCGCAGCTGGTCCTCGCCCGGGCCGGCGAGGGCGTCACGCCCGCCGACCTGACGGACATGGTGGCCTCGCCGGCGGGCACCACGATCGCCGGACTCGTCGCCGGGGAGGAGGCGGGCTTCTCCCCTGCCGTCGTGCGGGCGGTCGCCGCCACCGTGGCACGGGACCGCGAACTGGGGACGCTGGCGTAGAATCGGGGCGATCCCCCGCGCTGACCTTGCGGGGAGCCCGGCCGGCGCATCGGTCCTGATCACCTCCCCCGCGTCCCCGTCCGGAGATCCCATGCGCCGCACCGCCCTCGCCGCCCTCGCCGCCCTTGCGCTCGCACTCGCCGCGTGTCAGTCCTCGACGTCGTCGCCGGGCCCCGCGCCGTCGGCGTCCCCGTCGGCGTCCTCGTCAGCCTCCCCCGCGCTGCTCCCGGTGACCACCTGCGGCGTCACCTCCGCGTTCCCGACGCCGCCGCGCGCGATCGTCACCATCAAGTCCTCCGTGACCGAGGCGGTCATCGCCCTGGGCGCCGCGGATCGGCTCGTCGGGGTGGCCGCGCTGGACGGACCCCTGCCGGAGCACGTCACCGGCGTGGACGACGCCCGGTGGGAGGTCGAGCTGCCCGTGATCGCCGAGCGGGTGCCCTCGTTCGAGGCGGTGGCGGCCCTGCAGCCCGACGCCATCCTCGCCGGCTGGGAGTCGAACCTGTCGGACAGCGGTGCGGGCGACCGCAGCGCCTGGGCGGATCTCGGGGTGGCCACATGGGTCTCCCCCTCCGCGTGCCGTGACCCGCACCTGCAACCCGAGAAGCTCACCTTCGAGGACGTGTTCGCCGAGATCACCCTGCTCGGCCAGGTGCTCGGCGAGAGCGAGGCGGCCAGCCGCCTGGTGGCCGCCCAGCAGGCGGCCCTCCCCGCAGTGGACGACCGGGGGGTGCGGGCCCTGTGGTGGTCCTCCGGCACCGACATTCCCTTCGTGGGCGCGGGCATCGGCGCCCCGCAACTGATCATGGAGTCCGCCGGGCTGACGAACATCGCCGCCGACGTGCGCGACACCTGGACCTCGCTGTCGTGGGAGGAGGTGGCGGCCCGTGACCCGGAGGTGATCGTCCTGGTGGACTCGACGTGGAACACGGCCGAGTACAAGCGCGCCGCACTCGCCGCGAATCCCGTGACCGCCGCCCTCGACGCCGTCGAGGGCGAGCGCTACCTCGTGGTGCCGTTCCCTGCGACAGAGTCGGGGGTCCGCACCGCGGAGGCCGTCCTGTCCCTGCGGGCGCAGCTCGAGGAGGTCGCACCCTGACGCGGGCCCGCCTGCCCCTCGCGCTCCTGCTCGGCGCGGTCCTGCTCGCCGGGCTCTGGGCCGTCACGGTGGGGCACGCCGCGGTGGGCCTTGCCGACGTGGTCGCCTCCGGGATCTCGCACCTCACCGGGCGGGGAGCCGCCCTCTCGCCGGTGGAGGAGGCGATCGTCTGGCAGTCCCGCGCACCGCGCGTCGTGACGGCCGTCGCCGTCGGGGCGGGTCTCGCGATCGCGGGTGTGGTGATGCAGGCGGTCACCCACAACCCGCTCGCGGACCCGTATCTGCTGGGCATCTCCTCGGGGGCCTCGGTCGGCGCCGTCGCAGCGCTCACGCTCGGCATCGCCGCCCTCTGGGCGCTTCCGGTGGCGGCGTTCGGGGGCGCGCTCGCGGCGCTCGCCACCACCCTCGCCATCGCGGGACGCGCCGCCTCCCCCGTGCGGATCATCCTCGCCGGGGTCGCGGTGGGGCACCTCGGGTCCGCGCTCGTCTCGCTCCTGGTCTTCTCCTCCGCCCGCGGCGACGCCTTCCGCGAGATCCTCTCCTGGCTGCTCGGATCCCTCGCCTCCTCCCGGTGGTGGGAGGCGGCCGTGGCGAGCGTCGCCACGGCCGTGGGCGCCGTGGTGGTCCTGTGGCGGGCCCGCGCCCTCGACGCCCTGCTGCTCGGCGACGACGCCGCGGTCGCCCTGGGGGTCGATGTGCGGCGGGAACGGCCGTGGCTCATGGCGGCGGTGGCCGTCCTGACCGGCGCGCTGGTGGCGGTGTCCGGCGCGATCGGGTTCGTCGGCCTCGTCATCCCGCATGTGGCCCGCCTGCTCGCGGGACCCCGGCACCTCCTGCTCCTGCCGGCCGCCGCCCTCGGAGGCGGCCTCTTTCTCCTGCTCGCGGACACGGCGGCCCGGACGGCCTTCCACCCCGTGGAGGTTCCCGTGGGGATCGTGACGGCGCTGGCGGGCGGGCCGGCCTTCGCGCTCCTCCTGCGGCGGGCCCGATGACGCGCGGCGGGCGGGTGACCGGCGACAGGCTCGCCGCCCGCGACCTCGACGTGGTCCTCGGAGGCTGCCCCGTCCTCCGTTCGGTGACGGCGGACTTTCCCGCCGGCGCACTGGTCGCGGTGGTGGGGCCGAACGGCTCCGGGAAGTCCACGCTACTGCGCACCCTCGTCGGGATCCACCGGCCCGCCGGCGGTACCGTCCGGCTGGAACCATCCGGCGCGTCGCTGCCCGACCTGCCCCCTCGCCAGCGTGCCCTGCTGCTCGCCCTCGTCGAGCAGGACGGCTCCGTCGCGGCGGGGATGACGGTCCGGGACGTCGTCGCCCTGGGCCGCCTGCCGCACCGTCGCTGGTTCGACGACGTCGACCTCGAGCCGTTCCTCACCCGGGCCGGGGTGGCTGGTCTCGCGGACCGCCGCGTCGAGACCCTGTCGGGTGGGGAGCGGCAGCGCGTGCAGTTCGCGCGGGCGCTCGCGCAGGAGCCACGGTGGCTGATCCTCGATGAACCCACGAACCACCTGGACCTCGCCGCACAGCGGGAACTCCTCCGGCTCGCCCGCGACCTCGTCGCGGACGGGCTGGGGGTCGTGGCCGCGCTGCACGACCTGAACCACGCCCTCGCCCACGCGGACGACGTCGTGGTGCTGCGCCGCGGGAGGGTGCATGAGCGCGGCCGGCCGGGAGCCGTGCTGCAGCCGGACCTCGTGCGCGCGGTGTGGGGCGCCGAGGTCGAGCAGGTTCAGACGCGGGGCGGCCCCCGGCTCGTCTGAGGCGCGGCACACTGTGAGCAGGGAAGGGACGACATGACGATCGGGTACGGTGTGGCCGCGACGGGTTCGCTGGGCGCGGAACTGGCGGGTGTGCTGGCCGCCATCCCGGGCGCCCGGGTGTCCGCGACCTGCTCCCCCGGGGGTGCGGACCTGCTGGCCTGGCGGACGGGCGCGGCGGTGTGCGGGTCCGTCGACGAGCTGGCGGGACGGGCGGACGTCGACGTCGTCGTCGCCTCCGCCGCCGGCGGCGTGATCGCGGGGGCGCGCGCCGGAAAGCACGTGTTCTGCGAGATGCCGATCGCGCTGTCGGAGGCCGAGGCCGGCGCCGTCCTCGCCGCCGTCCACGCCGCCGGTGTGCTGTTTCTGGCCGGCAACGTCCTGCACTTCGCGGACGGCATCGAGGGCGCCAGGGCGGCCGTGCACGGCGGGGCTGTCGGCGACCTGGTCTACGCCCGGGCGGTGCGCACGGGGCCGGGAAGCTCTCGCCCCGGGTGGGAGCGGGCGGGGCCCGCCGTCCACCGGCACATCCACGAGCTCGACCTCGTCCTGTCCCTCATGGGCGCCCCCGACCGGGTGACCCTCGCGGGCTCGCCCGAGGACGATCTGCTCCTCGCCCTCCTGGAGTTCGGCGGCGGGCGGTGCGCGACGCTCGAACTGGGGGCCACCCTGCGCTGGCCCCAGCACCACCTGCTCCTGCACGGCACCGAGGGCGCGGTTCGGGTGGACCTGCAGCACGCCGCCGTCGAGGACGAGGTCGGGGCGCTGTGGCTGCGCGCACTGCTGGCGGAGGAGATGGCCTACCTCCACGCCCTGGTGGGCGGCGCGCCACCCACCCCCGACCTGGCCCATCTCACCGACGGTGACGCGACCCTGCGGACGATCCGCACCGCCGACGCCCTCACCCGGTCGTTCGCCGAGGACCGGAAGGTCACCCTCGGGGAGGCCTGATCAGCGGGAGGCGTGGCGGAACAGGTCCTCCTCCGCGTCCCGGATCAGCACGCGCGCTCCGGGACCGTCGTCGTCGGTGACGAGCCGGCCCACACCCCGGACGACGGCCACCGGCAGCCCGGACGCCTTGCCCTTGACGAGTTCCGCCGCCGCCGCCACCTCGTCCGCACTGGCCATGACCGTGGAGGTCAGGGTGCGCCCGTAGCTGTCGACGCCGCCACGCAGGTCGTCGAGCACCCGGAACCCGGCGGCACCGATCGCGATGTCCGCGACACCCCGCCGCCACGGCCGTCCCGAGGTGTCGGTGATGAGGACCCCGGGCTTCAGCCCGAAACGCGCGTACAGACCGCGCCTGATGCGCCGGGCGGAGTCATCGGGGTCGACGGGGAGCAGCAGGGCGGTCCCCGGCGGGGTGTTCGAGGTATCCACACCCGCAGCCGCCATGACGAGTCCGAGCGGGTTCTCCACGATGCGCACCACCGTGCCGTCGGCGCGCTCGCGGCGCGCCACCTCCCGGACCGTCTGGGACGAGATCGCCTCCTCGCGGTCGCGGGCGGCGATCATGCGGCCCTCGGCCTTGGAGACGATCTTCGACGAGATGACGACGACGTCGCCCGGCGCCAGCCCGCGCGTGCCGTCCGGCCAGGCCAGGCGCGCCAGCGCCGGCGAGATGACGGCGGCGATGTCGTCGCCCCGGGTGAGCACGGGGATTCCGGGCGGCGCCTGCGCGAGCAGCATCACGCCACCAGCTTCGGCAGGACCTCGCGTCCGAAGACCTCGATCCACTCGCGCTGGTTCCGGCCCACGTTGTGGAGGTAGATGGCGTCGAAGCCGAGATCCGCGTACCGCTGGAGGGCGGCGCGGTGCACGTCCGGGTCCGCGGAGATCACCAGGCGGCCCTCGAAGTCCTCGGGGCGCACGAGCCGGGCCATCTGGGCGAGATCGAAGGGCGAGCGGATGTCCGCCTTCGGGAACTTCATGCCGCCGTTGGGCCACTGGTCGAGGGCGTTGGCCAGGGCCTCCGTGTCGGTGGCGGCCCAGGACAGGTGAACCTGCAGGAGGCGTGGCATCGTGGCCGGGTCCTTTCCGGCATCGCGGGCCCCGGCGGCGAACCGCTGGAGAAGGCCCTCGATCTTCTCCGGCGGAGCCCCGACGGTGATGAGCCCGTCGGCGTGCGCTCCGGCCCGGCGCGCGGTCACCGGCCCTGCCGTGGCGACGTAGATCGGCGGCGGTGTCGGTGGCATGGTCCACAGCCGGGTGGACTCGAGCCGGTAGTAGGTGCCCGTGTACTTGACGTCCTTGCCCGCCAGCGATCCCGCGAACAGCTTGCTGATGATCTCGATGGCCTCGAACATGCGGTTGACGCGTTCGGGCGCCTCCGGCCAGTACTGGCCCACGATGTGCTCGTTCAGCGCCTCGCCCGAGCCGAGACCCAGCCAGTGCCTCCCAGGGAACATGGCCTCCAGGGTTGCCGAGGCCTGTGCCACCAGCGCCGGGTGCCACCGGAACGTGGGCGCGGTGACACCGGGGCCGAGGTCGCCCCGGGTGACCATGCCGAGCGCGGCGAGGACGTTCCACACGAACGCGCTCTGTCCCTGGGCCGGGACCCATGGCTGGAAGTGGTCCGCCGCCATCACCCCGCTGAAACCGTGCTGCTCGGCGAGGACCGCGTACTCGAGGATCTCGGTGGGGTGGAACTGCTCCAGGGCCGCGGCGTATCCGATGCGCATGCCGCCATTGTCCACCCCGGCGGCCCGCCCGCACCCCGGGTGCCCCGGCAGCACACCCACCCTCCCGTGGAACAATGAGCCGCATGACGCATCCCCTCACCGGCCAGCCCACCACGCCCGCCACGCACCCCGCGCCGTCGGTGCCGGACAAGGTCGTCGCGGACGGGCTCGAGGACCGCTGGAACGCCGCCTGGGAGACGGCCCGCACCTACGCCTTCGACCGCTCGGCGTCGCGCGCGGAGGTCTACTCGATCGACACCCCGCCTCCCACGGTCTCCGGATCGCTCCACGTGGGCCACGTGTTCTCCTACACCCACACGGACCTGGTCGCCCGCTTCCAGCGCATGCGCGGCAAGAAGGTCTTCTACCCGATGGGGTGGGACGACAACGGACTGCCCACCGAACGCCGGGTCCAGAACTACTTCGGAGTGCGCTGCGACCCGTCGCTCCCGTATGTCGAGGACTTCGAACCACCGCACCGGGGCGGGGAGGGCAGGTCGGGGCGGGCCGCCGACCAGATTCCCGTGTCCCGCCGCAACTTCGTCGAGCTCTGCGAGCGCCTCACCGCCGAGGACGAGCAGCAGTTCGAATCCCTCTGGCGCCATCTCGGCCTCTCGGTGGACTGGCAGCACCACTACCAGACCATCGGCAGGAAGGCGCAGAAGGTCGCGCAGGCGGCCTTCCTCCGGAATCTCGCCGCCGGGCAGGCCTACGCGGCAGCCGCTCCCGGCCTCTGGGACGTCACGTTCCAGACTGCGGTCGCGCAGGCGGAACTCGAGGCCCGTGACTACCCGGGTCACTATCACAAGGTGAACTTCCACACGCCGGACGGCGGGGTGGTGGCGATCGAGACCACCCGTCCCGAGCTCCTCCCGGCGTGCGTGGCGCTCGTCGCCCACCCCGACGATGAGCGCTACCAGCACCTCTTCGGCACGAAGGTGCACTCTCCATTGTTCCACGTCGAGCTGCCCGTGCTCCCCCACCCCCTCGCGGAGATCGAGAAGGGTGCCGGCATCGCGATGTGCTGCACCTTCGGCGATCTCACCGACGTGGTGTGGTGGCGCGAACTCGGCCTGCCGACCCGGTCCGTGCTGGGTCGCGACGGCCGCATCGTCCGGGAGGTCCCCGACTGGATCACCGACCCCCGGGGTCGTGCCGTGTTCGCCGCCATGGCCGGCAGGACCGCGGTGTCGTCACGCCAGGTGGTCGTGGACGCGCTGCGCGAGTCCGGCGACCTCGATGGTGAACCCACCCCCACGCTCCGCAAGACCAACTTCTTCGAGAAGGGCGACAAGCCCCTCGAGATCGTCACCTCCCGGCAGTGGTACATCCGCAATGGCGGCCGGCCGGCCGTGACCCACGGCGGCGTCGACCTGCGCCAGAAGCTCCTCGAGCGTGGCCGGGAGCTCCGCTTCCACCCCGAGTTCATGCGGGTGCGCTACGAGAACTGGGTGAACGGGCTGAACACGGACTGGCTGATCTCGCGGCAGCGGTTCTTCGGCGTGCCCATCCCCCTCTGGTACGCCGTGGATTCGACCGGCGAGATCAACCATGACCGGATCATCGTGCCCGCGGAGTCGGCGCTGCCCATCGACCCGTCCACCGACGTGCCACCGGGCTACACCGAGGATCAGCGCGGCAGGCCCGGCGGCTTCGTCGGTGAGGCCGACATCATGGACACGTGGGCCACCTCGTCCCTCACCCCGCAGATCGCGGGTGGCTGGCTCCACGACGACGACCTGTTCGCGCGCGTCTACCCGATGGATCTCCGGCCCCAGGGCCAGGACATCATCCGCACGTGGCTCTTCTCCACGGTGGTGCGTGCGGAGCTCGAGTTCGACGCCCTGCCCTGGTCGGACGCGGCGATCTCCGGGTGGATCCTCGACCCCGACCGCAAGAAGATGTCGAAGTCCAAGGGCAACGTGGTCACCCCCATGGACCTCCTCCTCAAGCACGGATCCGATGGCGTGCGCTACTGGGCGGCCTCCGCCCGGCTCGGCACCGACGCGGCGTTCGAGGAGGGCCAGATGAAGATCGGGCGGCGGCTCGCGATCAAGATCCTCAATGCCTCGAAGTTCGCGCTGACGATGTCCCGCGGCGAGATCGTCGTCGACCCGGAGGCCGTCCGGGTTCCGCTGGACCGGGCCATGCTCGCCACCCTCGCCGAGGTCGTGGCCACCGCCACCGACGCGTTCGAACGCTACGACCACACCCGTGCCCTCGAGACGACGGAGACGTTCTTCTGGACCTTCTGCGACGACTACCTGGAACTCGTCAAGGACCGCGCGTACAACTCGACCGGCGCCTACCCGGAGGGCGAGGCGATGTCCGCCCGCGTGGCCCTGGTGATCGCGGTTGACACACTGCTGCGCCTGTTCGCCCCGATCCTGCCCTTCGCCACGGAGGAGGTCTGGTCCTGGTGGCGCGAGGGTTCGGTGCACACCGCCGAGTGGCCCGACGCCGGCGCGCTGGCCCCGCTCGGGCACGGCGCCGACCCGACGATGCTCGCCGTGACCGGTGCAGCGCTCGCCGCCCTGCGCAAGGTCAAGTCCGAGGCCCAGGTCTCCCAGCGCACCGGGCTGAGTGGCGTGGCCCTCACGGTGCCGGAGGGGTGGACGGCCCGGCTCGCGGAGGGTGACCTCAGGGCTGCCGGCCGGGTGGTCGGGGCGCTGACCATCGAGGAGGACCGCGGCGTCACCGAACCCCGCGTGACGAGGCACACGCTCGAGGTGGAGTGATGCAGGAGACCTTCAACCCCACTCCCGTGCCGGACTACGATCCGGAGATGTCGCTCGCCGGGCTGCTGCGCGAGAAGTGGGCGGCGAATCCGGCCAAGGTGCAGTGGGAACGCAAGGCCTCGCTCGGCTCCCACTGGGTTCCCGTCACCATCGACCAGTTCGTCGCGGAGGTGCGGGAGGCGGCCAGGGGCCTCGTCGCGTCCGGCGTCGAACCAGGCGACCGCGTCGGCATCATGAGCCGGACGCGGTACGAGTGGACCCTCCTCGACTTCGCCTCCTGGTGGGTGGGGGCGATCCCGGTACCGATCTACGAGACGTCCTCCGCGGACCAGATGGAGTGGATCATCGGGGACGCCGGCGTGAGCCTGCTGGTCACCGAGAACCGGTCCCACGCCGAGGTGGCGCGCGGGTTCGGTCCGCGCACCCCCCTGCTGCGCGAGGTACTCGTGATCGACGACGGGGCGATCCCCGAACTCGCCGCCCGGGGTCACGCCGTCGACGACGAGGTGGTCGAGCGGCGAAGCCGCGCCACGAAGGGCAGCGACATCGCGACGATCATCTACACCTCCGGAACCACGGGCCGGCCGAAGGGCGTGGTGCTCTGGCACCGGAACTTCGTCTTCCTCGCGAGGTCGGGCCGGATCGGCTTCGTCGACGTCGTGAACAAGCCGTACTCGCGCACCCTCCTCTTCATGCCACTCGCACACGTCTTCGCCCGGTTCGTCGAGGTGCTCGCCGTCTCCACCCACACGGTGCTCGCCCACTCCCCGGACGTGCGGAACCTGATTGCGGACCTCCAGTCGTTCCAGCCCACATACCTGCTCGCGGTGCCGCGGATCTTCGAGAAGGTCTACAACTCGGCTGACGCGAAGGCGGGGCGCGGCGCCCGGCTCAGACTGTTCCGCTGGGCGGCGAAGACCGCGATCGCCTACTCCCGGGCCCTCGAGCAACCCGGGGGCCCACCCCCTGCGCTGAAGGCACAGCACCGGCTCGCGGACAGGCTGGTGCTCAGCAGGATCACCGACCTGCTCGGCGGCAGGCTCGAGTACGCCGTCTCCGGTGGAGCCCCCCTCGGTGAGCGCCTCGGTCACTTCTACCGCGGCGCAGGGGTGAACATCCTCGAGGGCTACGGTCTCACGGAGACCACCGCGCCGTTGAGCTGCAACCTCTCAAACCGCTCCAAGATCGGGACGGTCGGGGTGGCGTTCCCCCAGACCGCCATCCGCATCGACGACGACGGACAGATCCATGCCCGGGGAGAGCACGTCTTCCACGGATACTGGAACAACCCGGAGGCCACGGCCGCCGCACTCGATGCGGAGGGCTGGTTCGCCACCGGCGACCTCGGCTCGCTGGATGACGAGGGCTTCCTGCGGATCACCGGCCGCGCCAAGGAGATCATCGTCACCGCGGGCGGGAAGAACGTGGCCCCGGCCCTCCTCGAGGATCGGCTGCGCGGCCACCCGATCATCTCCCAGGTGCTCGTCGTGGGCGACGGGAAGCCGTTCATCGGCGCCCTGATCACCCTCGACCCCGAGATGACCGGCACCCTCCTGCGGCCGGGCGCCGCGGCGGACGAACCGCTCCCGGCCGCGCGGCCGCTCTCCCTCCGGCTCGCCGCCGGCGAGCACGAGCTCCGCCTCCGTGCCGGCACCCCCGACGATCTGCGCCCCTACAGGCTCAGGATCGACCCGGTGCCGCTCCTCGCCGGCCTCGAGCGGGAGCTGACGGCTCCCGGCGAGGTCGAGGTCGCGGTCGGCGCGGCCGGCAGCTATCTCCTCGAATCGCGCGGCGAGGCCGACCTCCGGGCCCGGCTCCTCGACGCCGGCGGACGGGTGGTCGCCGCGGGGGACGACCGCCCCGGCGACTGGAACTTCCAGCTCGCGCTGCCGCTCGTTGCCGGCCGGTACCGGCTGCAGGTCGATCCGGTCGGCGG
>JALHDK010000017.1 GCA_022838965.1 Actinomycetales bacterium
TCCCCGTCATTTCGGAATGATGAGCACCTGGCCGGGAAGGATGAGGTTCGGGTTCGTCAGGGCGTTGGCCGTGACGATCGCCTGCACCGTCACCCCGTAGAGGGTGGCGATCCTGTACAGGGTGTCGCCCGGCTTCACCGCGTAGAGGGTCTGGCCGGTGGGTGTCGCCCCGAGGAGCTGCGAGATCGTGACGAGCTGGTACCCCGCGGCCCGGAGGCCGGTGATCATTCCCGGAAGGGCGTCCGGTGTCCCCGTTGCGCCCCCGCCCACGTGCATGAGGACGATCGCCCCCGGGCTGGCCCCGGCGAGCACCTTGTCACGGATCGCGGTGGAGGAGACGCCCTGCCAGTCGGCGGTGTCGATGCTCCACATGATCGTGTGTCCGTAGCCCGCGTCGCCCACGGCCTGCAGCACGGTGGCGTTGTAGGCGCCGTACGGCGGGCGGAAGTAGGGCGCGGGTGCCTTGCCGGTGGCGGTGCGGATCGCGTTCGCGGCCCGAGCCAGCTCATCGACCATCTGGGTGGCGGTGAGGCCCGTGAAGTAGGGGTGGGAGTAGGAGTGGTTGCCGACCTCGTGCCCCTGCGCCACCACGGAGCGCACCGCGTCAGGGTAGCTGGTCGCTGCCGTGCCGGTGGCGAAGAACGTCGACTTCACCCCGTGATCGGCGAGCACCTGGAGGATGCGCGGGACATTGCCCGCATCGCTCCCGAAGTCGAAGGTCAGGGCCATGACCTTCGATGAGGTGGTGACCCGCGATACCAGGATCGATGGACTCGCGGCGCTCGCCCCCACGGGGTGGAGCACTCCGAGGAGCAGTGCCAGCAGCGTGACCATCGCGGCGCGGATCGTGCGAGCTGGTGTCATCCTGATCACGTCCCTTCGATGACTGCGTCACTCCGGTGCGACTCGCGGGTGGCCGGCGGGCGGTCACCTCCGTGTCCACACTGATCGTGCGAGGGCGAATAATACCGCAACACATGGCATCCTGTAAAGCCCTCCGCCAGTCACTCGTCCCGCTCGCATGGCGGCACCCGTGCGTGCGACAGTGGTGCCATGAACTTCGTACGGGAGCGGATCCGCCACCCTGTAGTGGTGCGCCGGTTGCTGGTGCGGGCGGCGGAAGCGGTCGTCCCCTCGATCCGGCGCATCACCTTCACGGGTGACGACCTCGCCGGTTTCTCCAGTCTCGGTCCCGGCGACCACATGAAGGTGTTCTTCCCGGACCCTGTGACCGGCCTCCTGTCCACTCCCGTGATCACGCCGGATGGTGCGGTGCAGCGTCCCGCTGACGCGGTCGTGATCCAGCGGGACTTCACGCCGCGCGCCTTCCGGCCGGCGGGCACCGGTGGAGCCGAACTCGATGTCGACTTCGTCCTCCACGGCGACGCCGGCCCGGCCTCGGCGTGGGCGTCGCGCGCGCAGCCCGGGGACGAGGTCGCGATCGTCGGCCCGAGAAGCTCGAAACTGCCGCCGCGGGGGATCGAGCGGCTCGTCCTCGTGGCCGACGAGACGGCCCTCCCCTCGGCGTCACGCTGGCTGCGGGCGATGGGCGGGGACGTGGCCGTCACCGCGTTCTTCGACGTCGCCGACGAGGCCGTGGCGGACTACCTCGAGGACGACCTGCGGCGGCTCGCCTCCGCGATCGAGTGGCTCCCCCGGACGGACGGCACGGGGCTCGTCGAGGAGGAACTGCGGTCCCTCGGACCCCTCGACGAGCGCACGTTCGTGTCGATGGCGGGCGAGGCGGGCGGGCTCGTGCCGCTGCGCCGCTACCTTCGACGCGAGCTCGGCCTGCCGGCGGACCAGGTCGCGGTGACCGGCTACTGGAGGCGCGGCGTCGTCAACCTCGACCACCACGCCCCGATCGATCCCACCGACCCGGACTGAGTCCGCCCGGCAGCACGCGAGAGACTCGCACACACCGCACGGGAGGCCAGAGTGGGATCCATGCCTGCGAATCGCGAGCGCACCTATCTGCGGCGCTCGCTCGCCGCCACGGGCGGTCTCGCGCTCCTGGCCGTGGCCTGGGGCTGGCTGGCGGGATCCCAGGTCATCCTCCTCGACGGGGCCTACGCGGTGATCGGCATGGCGCTGACCTGGATGTCACTCTGGGCGTCGAGGCTGGCCGAATCGCGGCCCAGCGCGCGTTACCCCTACGGCCGTGAGGCGCTGGTCCCGCTCGCCATCGCCCTCCAGGGCTTCGCCCTTCTCGCCACCCTGGGCTATGCCGGTGTCGAGGCCGTGCGCGTCATCCTCGGGGGCGGCGGGGAGGTGGCGGCGGGTGCGCTCCTGGCGTACGGCGTCGTCAGTGGCGTGATCTCGCTCGTCCTGTGGCTTCTTCTCGCGCGGGCGGACAGCACCTCGGACCTGCTGCTGGCCGAGGCCCGTCAATGGGCGGCCGCGACGGTGTTCAGCCTGATCGTGGCGGCCGGGGCCGTGGCCGCGCTCGTCCTGCGGCGTCTCGGTTTCGGTGCGATCGAGCCGTACGTGGACTCCGTCCTGGTCCTGGTGGGCTGTGCCCTGCTCCTGCCGCAGCCGATCACCCTGCTCCGCGCGGCGTTGCGTGAACTGCTCGAGGGAGCCCCCACGACGGACGTTCAGCAGCCGGTCCAGGCCGGGGTGGACGCCGTCCGTCACCGCCACCGGCTCGGCGATCCGTCCGTGCGCATGTCCAAGGTGGGCCGGAAGCTCTACGTGGACGTGGTGTTCCTCGTGGAGGCGGGCAGGTGGGCGGTGGACCAGGAGGACGTCGTCCGCCGCGAGATGGCCGCCGAACTGGCAGGACTCCCCTACGAACTCTGGCTCTCCGTGGAACTCACCACGGACCCCGGCAGGGCGGGCAGCCTGACGTGACCGCCCGCACCTGCGGACGGCGCCGCCCGATGGCAGGATGACCGCATGTACCTCACCGGTGAGCCCGCCGCCGACCGTCTGCTGGCTGAGGACGACCTCGCGCTCCTCATCGGGATGCTCCTCGACCAGCAGGTCACGATGGAGACCGCCTTCGCCGGTCCAGCGAAGATCCGGGACAGGCTCGGCTCGCTGGACGCGACCGTGCTCGCGGAGGCGGACCCGGCCCGCATCCAGGAGGTCTTCCGGCGGCCGCCCGCGGTGCATCGCTTCCCGGACTCCATGGCCGCCCGCACGCAGGCGCTCTGTGCCGCGGTTCGTGACGACTGGGATGGCAACGCCACCGCGATCTGGACCCGGGGCGATCCTGACGGGGCCGAGGTGCTGCGACGGCTGAAGGCTCTGCCGGGATTCGGCGAGCAGAAGGCGAAGATCTTCCTCGCCCTTCTCGGCAAGCGCCGCGGCTTGCGGGCGCCCGGCTGGCAGGAGGCCGCCGCGCCCTACGGTGCGGACGGGATCCACATGTCCGTGGCGGACATTGTCGACGAGTCGTCGCTCCAGCGGGTGCGCGCCCACAAGAAGGCGATGAAGGCCGCCGGCAAGGGTCCGGGCAGCGGCTCGTGATCACCGCGATCACCCCCATGCTCGCGAAGCCCGTTCCGGAGCTGCCTGCTCCGGACAGCGTGCCGGGGGGTCTGGCCTACGAACCGAAGTGGGACGGCTTCCGCGCGCTCGTGTCCCGCGACGGCGGCGTGGAGATCGGCAGTCGCGGCGCCAGGCCGCTGACCCGCTACTTCCCGGAACTGGTGGACGCCTTCTCCCGCCTCCTGCCCACGCCGTGCCTGCTCGACGGTGAGGTGGTGGTACGCACCGGCTCCCCCGGCCGCGAGCGGCTGGACTGGGACGCACTCACCCAGCGGATCCACCCCGCCGCGAGCCGTGTCGAGCGTCTGGCACGGGAGACGCCCGCCTCATTCGTGGCCTTCGATCTGCTCGAGGTGGACGGCCAGTCACTGCTGACCCTGCCATTCGCCGACCGGCGTGAACGACTGCAGGTCCTCCTGGCGGACACCCCCGCCCCCATCCATCTCACCCGCATGACCACCGACGTCGTGCTGGCGCGGCGCTGGCTCGTGGAGTTCGAGGGAGCGGGACTCGACGGCGTGATCGCGAAGCCGCTCGCCGCGCCCTACACGCCGGGGAAGCGGACGATGCTGAAGGTCAAGCACGAGCGCACCGCCGACGTCGTCGTCCTCGGCTATCGCGTCCACACCTCGGGCCGTGGCGTCGGATCGCTGCTCCTCGGCCTGTACGACGCCGCCGGTCAGCTCCGGAACGTGGGCGGCGCCTCCGCGTTCAGCGACCGGCGGCGGGTCGACCTCCTCGGCGAGCTCGAACCGTTCGTGATGCGCGACGACGACGGGCCGATCCGCCGCGAGACCGAACGATCGCGGTTCGCCTCCGGGAAGGACGTCTCCTACGTCGCGCTCGTCCCGGCGCTCGTGGCGGAGGTCAGGTACGACCACATGGAGGGCGATCGCTTCCGCCACGTCGCACAGTTCGTCCGGTGGCGCCCGGACCGTGAGCCCCGGAGCTGCACCTTCGACCAGCTCGAGGTCCCGGCGGCCTACGACCTCGGCGATGTGCTGGTCGTGCGTCCCCCGCGGTGAGGGGCGGACGACGGGCGATCAGGGCTCGGCGCGGCGCGCGCGACTGGGTTGCACGCGCGGTGGCTCCCCCGGCATCTTCGGGTGTTCCGGGGGGAAGGGCAGCTCCCCGAGTCCGTGGGCGAGGTCGCGCTCCCACCACTCGAGCAGGGTGGCCAGCGTGCCGGGCCGCTCGTGCATGCCCGCCCATGGGTCGCCGCTCGATCGCAGCCGGCCCGGCACGGTGAGCACGGTCAGGTCGCGGGGGTCCACCCCGGACAGCTCGTCCCACCGGATCGGGGTCGAGACCGGGGCGTGCGGGAGGGCCCGGGGGCTCCAGGCCCCGGCGATCGTGCGATCCCGGGTGGCCTGGTTGAAGTCCGCGAACACCCGCGCACCCCGTTTCTCCTTCCACCACGAGGTGGTCACCCGAGTCGGCATGCGGCGCTCCAGTTCGCGGGCAGCGGCGATCACGGCGTGCCGGACGTCGAGGAACTCGTGGGTGGCCTCGATCGGCGCGTGGACGTGCAGCCCGCGGTTCCCGGAGGTCTTCACGAAGGCCTCCAGGCCCGCCTCGGCCAGGACGGTCCGGAGCGTGACGGCTGCCTGCACGGCGTCGCCGAAGTCCGTCCCGGGCTGGGGGTCGAGGTCCAGCCGAAGCTCGTCCGGGAAGTCCGGCCGTTCAGCCCGCGACGGCCACGGATGGAAGACGATGGTGTTCATCTGGACGGCCCACACGGCGGTTGCCGGTTCGTCGATGACCAGCTGCGGGTGCGAGCGTGCGCTGGGGTAGGTGACCGTCACCGCCCTCGCCCAGGCCGGCGTGCCCCGGGGCGGGTTCTTCGAGAAGAAGGACGCGCCGTCGACGCCGTCGGGGAACCTCTCGAGCGACACCGGACGACCGCCGTTGGCCGCCACGAACGCGTCGCCGACGGCGAGGAGGTATCGTGCCAGGTCCAGTTTCGTCAGCCCCAACAGTGGCCACAGCACCCGGTCCGGGCTGGAGAGACGGACGAGCCGCTCCCCGTGCGGTCCCGGCACGGAGAGCATGGTGGCCTCAGCGGCCACGGGGGGAACCCGCCCGGAGCGTCTGACGGGAGACAGCGCGAGGGCGCCGGGTGAGCCACCCGGCGCCCTCGCTGCCGATACGGGCGATCACCGGATCGCCGTGACCCGCTCCGCGTTCAGACCCTTCGGGCCTTCGACGATCTCAAACTCGACGCGCTGTCCCTCCTCGAGGGTTCGGAAGCCCCGCGCGTTGATGGCGGACTGGTGGACGAACACGTCCTTACCTCCGCCGTCGACCGCGATGAAGCCGAAACCCTTCTCGGCGTTGAACCACTTGACGGTTCCCTGTGGCATGTACTTTCCTCACGATGGTTGGGTCCCACTTGACTGACCCAGGTCACGTCGCTGGCAACCGGGGCCCGCGGGCGGGACGCACAGCGACCCCCCAGTGTCTCACGGATTGTGCGTCCGGTCGTGGGGAGCCGTTGTGAGAAAGCGCTCGGCGCGGACGGGCCGGGGCGTTCTCACGCGGGCATCTCGGCCATCGTGCCCACCGGCATCCCGGTGGTCACCGCGCAGGCGCGACCGTCCTCGCGGCCCGGCTCCTGCGTGACGCGCCAGGCGCGGTCGCTGCGGGCGTGGCGGACGTGGTCCGGTGCGACGTCGTCGTCCTCGCCCTTCCGCTGCGTCGCGTGCCGGAACTGGATCCGGCGCTGTTCCGCGGACGGGTGGTCGTGGACGCCACCAACCATCTGCCGGTCTGGGACGGGCCCCTGCCGGAGCTGGCGACCGCCCCGTCGACGTCCGAGTGGGTACAGCGGCACCTCGCGGGAGCGCTGGTGGTGAAGACACTCAACCACCTCGAGGCGGGCGAACTCGAGGAGGACGCCGCTCCTCCGGGGACGCCCGGCCGGCGGGCGCTGGCCGTTGCCGGCGACGACGACGACGCGGTCCGCGCGGTGCTGGCGCTCGTTGACCGGCTCGGCTTCGATGCCGTCGACGCCGGTCCACTCGCTGCCGGCGTGGCACTGGAGCCGCGTTCACACGTCTTCAACGGCCTGTATGCGCGGGACGAGCTGGTGCGGTTCCTCGGGCTCACCGCTCCGCGGTCAGCCAGCCGTGGCGGACCATCCACTTGACCAGCTCCAGCACCGGCATCACGGTGAGGGAGAGACCGGCCACCAGCAGCCAGTCCCCTGCCGAGAGTCCGACCGTTCCGAAGGGCTCCTGGAGGGCCGGGACATAGATGATCGCCGTCAGGAGGGCCGCCTCCCAGAGGATGGCCAGGTTGAGCCATCGGTTGGCGAACGGCCGGTCGAAGACGGAGTGGCGGTCTGAACGGAAGTTGAACGCCTTGAAGAACTGGATCAGCACGAGCGAGACGAAGACGAGGCCCATCGCCTCACGCAGGCCGCGACCGCTGTGGAGGGCCCAGGTGAAGAGGCCGAGATTGACGGCGGTGGACCAGACCCCGCCCGCCAGCATCAGTGTCACCACCGGCCGCGTGAAGATCCCGGTGCGCGGGTTGCGCGGGCGCCGGTCCATGAGATCCCGCTCCGGGGGGTCCACCGCGAGGGCGAGGGCGGGAAGGCCGTCCGTCGCGAGGTTGACGTAGAGGATCTGGACCGCGGAGAGCGGCAGGGGCAGGCCCGCGAGGACGGCGCCGGCCATCAGTCCGATCTCCCCGATGTTCGAGGACAACAGGTACATGAGGTACTTCTTGATGTTGTCGAAGACCCCGCGGCCCTCCTCGACGGCTGCCACGATCGAGGCGAAGTTGTCGTCCGTGAGGGTCATGGCCGCCGCCTCCTTCGTGACGTCCGTGCCCGTGATCCCCATGGCGATGCCGATGTCGGCCTTCCTGAGCGCCGGGGCGTCGTTGACGCCGTCACCGGTCATGGCAACGACCTCGTTGTTCGCCTGCAGCGCCGTCACGACACGCAGCTTGTGGGCGGGTGAGACGCGCGCGTAGACGGCGATGGTCCCCGCCTCCCGGGCGAGGCGGTGGTCGTCCATGCCATCGACCTCGGCGCCGACCACCACCCGTCCCCCGCGGAGCAGACCGAGCTCCCGGGCCACCGCCTTCGCCGTGAGCGGGTGATCGCCGGTGATCATGACCGGCCGGATGCCGGCGCGTTCGCACACCGCGATCGCCTCGCTCGCCTCCGGCCGCGGCGGGTCGATCATGCCGACCAGCCCGAGGAGAGTCATGTCCTCCCGGGCGGTCTGCAGGCCGGCACCCTCCTTCGCCGCGATGGCCAGCACCCGGAGCGCGTCCGCCGCGAACGTGTGGGCCACCTCGAGGAGGCGGGAGCGGGCGGTCTCGTCGAGCGGCGCGACGCCACCGGCGGTCACGAGGGATGTGCAGCCCGGGAGCAGCACCTCCGGCGCCCCCTTGGTGACGGCGACGCTGCCGTCGCGCGTGTGGTGCAGCGTGGTCATGCGCTTCGTCTCGGAGGTGAACGGAATCTCCCCGACCCGCGGGGCCTCCTCCTCCAGTGCGCGCTTGTCGAGCCCCGCCTTCGCCGCGGCGACGACGAGCGCCCCCTCGGTCGGGTCCCCGGCGATCTGCCAGCCGGCTGCGGAGCGCCGCACCTCGGCGTCGCAGGCGAGGGCGGCGGCGGTCAGGAGGCGTCGCAGTTCCGGTGAGGGAGGGGTGGGCACGCCCCGGAGGAGGAACTCCCCCACCGGTTCGTATCCTGACCCCCGGAGTTCCCAGGTCTCGCCCGCCACCCAGATCCGGCGAACGGTCATCTCGTCGCGGGTGAGGGTTCCGGTCTTGTCGGAGCAGATCACGGAGGTGCAGCCCAGCGTCTCGACGGCGGGGAGACGGCGGATCAGTGCGTTGCGGCGCGCCATCTTCTGGACCCCGATCGCGAGGGAGATCGTGACGACGGCGGGGAGGGCCTCCGGAACCACGGCGACCGCGAGAGCGATGCCGAACAGGAGCATCTCCATGAAGGGCTGCCCGCGCAGCAGGCCCAGCGCGACGATGATGAGGACGACGACGAGGGCCGCACGGGCGAGGACGGCACCGACCCGGTCAAGATTCTGCTGCAGGGGTGTGCGTCCGACCTCGACGTCCTGCAGGAGCTGGGCGATCCGGCCGAACTCGGTCCCCATGCCGGTCGCCACCACCACGGCACGGCCGCGACCGTATGTGACCGACGTACCGGCGTGGACCATGGTGACCCGGTCGCCGACGGGCACATCGGCCTCCGTCAGCGGCTCGGTGCGCTTGTCCACCGGGAGGGACTCTCCGGTGAGCGGTGCCTCGTCCACCATCAGATTGACCGATTCCAGGACGCGGGCGTCCGCGGGAACCCGGTCCCCGGGTCGCAGGAGCACGATGTCTCCGGGCACGACCTCGCGCGTCGGCACGCTGGACACGCGCTCGTCCCGCACCACGGTCGCGGTGGGTGCCGCCATCTCGCGCAGGGCTTCGATCGCACGCTCCGCGCGGTACTCCTGGAGGAAGCCGAGGAGGACGGCGAACACCACGATCACCGCGATCACGATCGACTCGATGCCGTGTCCCAGGAGAAAGGACACGGCGGTGGCCGCGAGGAGGATGAGGATGAGGATGTTGCTGAACTGCTCACGCAGGATCCTTCCCGCGGATACGCGAGACGCCGCCTGGACCTCGTTGGGTCCGTGCTGCCGCAGACGGCTGGCCGCCTCGGCTGTCGTGAGGCCGCCGGGGGCGCCGTCAAGGGTGGCGATGACGGCGTCGACGTCCATCGTGTGCCACGGAGGACTCGCGCTCACGGGACGCTCCACGCTATCGGATCTCCCGGAGCAGCCCCACGGTCCGTGCCACGCGGACCGCGTCCCGGCGCGACGAGACCCCCAGCTTGCGATTGATGGCCTTGAGGTGCTGCTTGACGGTGTTGACCGAGATGCCGAGGCGATCGGCGATCTCCGTGTTGGAGCTCATGGTGGGCAGGTAGGCGAGCACGGACAGCTCGCGATCAGTAAGAGCCTCGATGGCGTTCCCGGGTCGTCCCGGCTCGGCGGTGGCGTGATGGAGCAGGTCACGCAGGAATTCCCGCTCCGTGCCCACCACCTCGAGGTGCCGTCGCACCAGGACATCCATGCGGTTCCAGGTCCAGAGGAACGGAGCGCGAGCCTGCTCGGCGACGGCGAGTTCCACTGCCCGCGCGAACGACCGCGTGGACGCGGCGTCCAGGCGAAGGCGGTCCTCCGCGAGCGCGCAGATGAGCCAGGCTTCGGCGCCCGGCACGCCGTCCTCCTCGCGCTGCTCGTCCGTGGCCTGGATAGCCTCCTGCACCTGCCCACGGGCGAGGAGGATGCGGGCGCGGGGGGTGCCGAGAATGTCGGGTTCACCAGGCCATCGCGACGTGATGCCGCGCAGTGCTGCTGTTGCCCGTTCCGGCGAGCCGGACGCGAGTTCGAGGTCTGCCCTGGCACGGGCCGCGAGAATCGCGATCAGTGTCATGTGAGGGCGCTCGGCAAGGTGCTGGGCCACATCCTCGAGGTGGCGGTACGTCCCGGCCGTGTCCCGGAGCGACAGGGCCCGCAGGGCGTGGACCAGTGGCACGGCGGCCGCGATGAACGGGTCGCGGCGGGCATCGGCCACAGCCGCCAGCCTGACGAGAGCGTGGTGCGCGGCTTCGTCGTCGCCGCGCTGCACCTCGGCAAGTGCCAGCGCGAGCCACGCTGCACCGCCCTCGTGCCGGATGCTGGATCCGAGTTGGTCGGCGATCCCGGTGGCTGAGAGGGCGAGATGCCGGGCCTCTGACACCTTGCCCTGCACGACGTGGGCAACCGCATCAAGACCATGGTGGTAGACGGCGGGGTAGCCCGTGAGCGGCCGGCCCTGCTGCTGCTCGATGGCCTCCCGGAGCAGGGCGGAGGCCCGCCGTGGCCGGCCATCCCAGAGCTCGCCGGTCGCTGCGATACCCAGGGGAGTGCGGCGGAACGTACTCCAGCCGGGGGCGTTCTCCGCGGTGAGGGCGTTGGCCACCTCGGCGGCTGCGAAGCCATCCTCCGCCATGGCTCGCGCGTCTCCGGCACGATGGGCGGACACGGCCGCGAGGACGCGCAGGTTGAGTGAGGTGAGCGAGCGTATCGGCTCGGGGAGCGAGCCCACGCCGCGCTCGGCTGCTGCGCGCAGTGCCGCCTCGGCGGCGAGGTCATTCCGGCAATAGGCCCCGATCGCGAGAACAGCCTCCAGCGCCGGCCTGCCGTGGGCGACCTCCGGGCCGATCCGGCCAAGCGGCCCGGCGAGCAGCGGGCGTTCCGAGCTGAACATGATGACCGCGGCGGAGCGGAGAGTGATGAGGGCCACGTGGTTCCAGTCGCCGCTCTGCAGCGCATGGTCGAGCGCGGTGAGATGATCACCCGCCGCCTCGAACCAGAAGGAGGCCCTCCGGTGCAGCTCTCCCATCAGGTCGGGATCGTCCTCGCGGAGACGGGAGAGAAGCATCTGCCGCAGCAGCGGATGGTAGCGATACCACCCGCTTCCCGTGAGATCAACCACGAGCGCGTTCGACCCGGCGAGCGAGCGCAGTCGCGCCCTGGCGTCGGAGGCACCGGTGAGGGCACGCGCGAGCGGCGCGCAGATCCGCTCCGTGACACAGGTCGCCTCGAGGAATCGGGCATCATCGGGGCTGAGGTCGTCCAGGACCTCCTCGACCAGATACCCGGCCACCAGTCGCTGGTTCCCGTTGAACTCGCGAAGAGCCGCCATCGGTTCCGCTGTCGACTCGAGCGTCATGATCGCGAGCCGCAGCCCGGCCGCCCAGCCCTCCGTGGCGGTCATCAGTCGGTCCACGGCTTCATCGGGGAGGTCGAGTCCCCGGTCCCGGAGCAACATCGCCACTTCGTCGCGCGTGAAGGCGAGGTCCGCGGCCCGCACCTCCCCCAGCTTGCCCTCGAGGCGCAACCGGTGAAGGGCGAGCGGGGGGTCATGACGAGAGACCAGCACCACGTGGAGCCCGCCGGGAATCCGCTTGAGGAACTGGTTGAGGGAGTCCCAGATGTGAGGATCCCTGATCTCGTGGAGATCGTCGAGAACCACACAGAGTGACAGGTTCTCGAAGGTGCCGGCCAGGTCGAGGAGGTACTCCTCATCCAGGTTCTCGGGACCGAGGAGGGTGGGCGGAGGGTGGGTGCCGAGGGCCCGTCGCGCGGCGATCACGACGGCTGCCCAGAACCTCGCCGGCGAGCGGATGCCGGAGTCCAGCGAGATCCAGGCGACCGGGCCGGGCGGCGCGCCATCCACCGTCCATGACGCCACGGCGAGCGTCTTCCCCGCCCCCGCGCCGCCGGTGACAAGGGTCACCGGGTGATGCCGGACGACGTCGTCGAGCAGGGCGAGGATGCGATCCCGCCGAATGAGCGGCACAGACGCATGAGGGACGGTCAGGCGTGCATCAAGAAGCGACGAGAGATTCTTCGTCGTGACCACTTCGCTCCCGCCACTGCGCGACCCCCAGCGGGCGTACGGCTCCGATTCTAGCCGTTCTCCCCGGGACGTTCGCGCACGTGCACCTCCGTGAACTCGAGTGCCATGTCCTCGAGGAGTGTGAGGATCCGGAACAGCGATTCCTGATCCTCGGTGAGTTCGACCTCGAGGGTGGTGGTGGCCGATTCGTTCACCCGCCCGTCGCGCACCACATGCCTCAGCAGCTCGCCGAGTTGCCCCTGGAACTCGAATCGTGCCACTGCGGGACCGCCGGCGGGGCAACCGGCGGGCGCGACGTCGATGTCGCTGATGCTCAGTCCGGCCCGTCGGAGGCGATCGAGCACCCCGAGCAGGGCGGGGTGGTCGAGGACACGGCCACGCAGCACCAGAAGGGGCCCGTCGATGCGCTCCTCGAACTCGGGGAGTTCGAGCCGGTCGGCATGGGTCAGCGAACCCCGCGCACAGATTCGCACCTCCAGCGCCGACATGGTCCTCCTCCCCGGGTTGGGTGGCTTCCATCGTTGTCGAAGACCCGGCACGCGGGATTACCCGTGGTGGGTGATCCGCTACCGGGAGCCACCCTGCGACGCTCGTGGCAGCCCCGCCCCGAACGGGCGGGCCCACGCCAGAAGGAGCCTCATGTCCGAACTCATCATCATCGGGTACGACGACCACCCCACAGCCCAGGGCGCCTATGAGAAGGTCCTCGAGCTGCAGCGGGACTTCGTGGTCGACCTCTCCGGCCTCGCCGTCGTCCGCGTGGACGCCGACGGCAAGCAGCATGTCGACACCCCGGGCAGCATCGTGGGGGCATCCACGGCATCCGGCGCGCTCTGGGGCATGCTGATCGGCCTGCTGTTCCTCGTCCCCGGCTTCGGATTCCTCGTCGGCGGACTGATGGGGGCGTTCAGCGGGAAGCTGGCCAAATCCGGCATCAACCGCTCGTTCCGGGACCGCGTGCAGGCGATGCTCGAGCCCGGGAAGGCGGCCGTGGTGATCATGGCCCGCAAGATCACCGAGGACAAGTTCGCCGCCGCCATGGCCGCCTTCGGGGGAACCGTGCTGCAGACCTCGCTCTCGGAGGAGGACGAGCGCGAGCTCGCCTCCGAGCTCGCGTCATCCGAGGAGTGATCCCCATGACCGTTCAGTCACGTGTGGCACGGGTCGCCGCGGTTGCGGTGGCCGGACTCATGATCGGTGGCGCCCTCGGCGCCTGCACGGGCGGTGGCGGTGCCGCCGTCGACCTCAACGGGCGGAGCTTCACGGCCACCGAGGTGCGTGGACACGAGGTCGTGGAGGGGAGCACCATCACCCTCTCCTTCGAGGATGACCGGGTGTCGGCGAACGCGGGCTGCAACACCCTCTTCGGGGGGGCCAGCTGGGACGGCGGGAAGCTCGAACTCGACGGCGCCCTGGCGTCGACCATGATGGCCTGCGACGACGCCCTCATGGAGCAGGACCAGTGGCTCTCCGACTTCCTCTCCTCCTCCCCCGCGCTCGCGCTGGACGGCAAGACCCTGACACTCGGCGACGACACCGAGGGAATGACACTCGTCCAGGACTGAGCGGGGTAACCCCGGAAGGACGCAGACGGATGGATCCGGCAGTCACGAGCCTGCTGATTCTCGCCGCGGCGGTCGCCCTGTTCGTGTCGAACCGGCTTCCGGTAGGTGTGGTCGCGATCGTCACCTCGCTGGCCCTGTACCTCTCGGGCGTCCTCTCCGTTGACCAGGCCCTCGCGGGATTCGGCGACCCCGTGGTCCTGTTCGTGGCGTCCCTCTTCGTGGTCAGCGAGGGGCTCGACGCCACGGGCGTGACCACGTGGGCCGGGCAGGCGATCACCGATCGCGCGGGCGCCGGGCGGACGCGCCTGCTGGTGGCGTTCATGCTGCTGGCAGGCGTACTGACCGCCGTCGTCAGCCCGAACGGGTCTGTGGCGGCGCTGCTGCCGATGGTGGTGGTGGTGGCCGTGCGCTACCGCCACCCACCCTCGCAGCTCCTGATGCCACTCGCTTTCGCCGCCCACGCCGGGTCGCTCCTCGCTCTCTCCGGCAGCCCGGTCAACGTGATCGTGAGCGACGCCGCGGCCAACGCGGGAGCGCGCCCCTTCGGCTTCTTCGAGTTCGCGATCCTCGGCGTGCCCCTGCTGGCGGCCACCATTCTGCTGGCCGTGGTGGCTGGCCCGCGCCTGCTGCCGTCGCGGTCCGGGTCCTCGCTCGCCGACCTCAGCCGGCACGCGGCCACACTCGCCGGCCACTACGCGCTCCAGGACGGCTTCTACCGCCTGCGCGTGCGCTCGGACTCCGCGCTCGTGGGTGCCTTCATCCGCGATGTTCCCCCGGTACCACCCTCGCTCGCCGTGCTCGGCGTCCAGACGGTGCAGGGGGCCGCGGCGGACGCGGACCACCAGATCGCGGCCGGGGACACCGTGGCGATCTCCGGTCCCGCGACGGACGTGATCGCCTGGGCGGAGGAGCGGGGCCTGGACGTCGGGATGCGGCCGGTCACGTCCGCCGACCTGGTGACCAAGCAGATGGGTGTTGTCGAGGTCATCGTGCCGCCGCGGTCGCCCCTGGTGGGTGAACGGGTGTTTCCCGGCATGGTGCGGCTCGGCGAGATCGTGATCCTCGCCGTCGGACACCTCGGCCGTGACCGGGGCGCGCGCAGCCGCGTCCTCGCCGAGGGAGATTCCCTCCTGCTGCACGGGCCGTGGGCCGTCATCGACACCCTGGTGGATGACCGCGACGTCCTGGTGATCGACTCCCCCGACCTCGTCCGCCGACAGACGGTACCCTTCGGGCACCGTGCCGCGGAGGCGGTCGCCATCCTGCTGGCCATGGTGGTGGTGCTCGCCACCGGAATCGCACCGCCCGCGGTCGCCGGGCTCGGGGCGGCCGCGGCCATGGTGGCGTTCCGGGTGATCAGCCCGCAGCAGGCCTACCGCGCCGTGTCCTGGCAGACGGTGGTGCTGCTCGGTGGCCTCATCCCGCTCTCGACGGCGATCTCGAGTTCCGGTGCCGCCGACATCATCGCCAGCGGGTTGATCTCCGCCGTGGGCGACGGTTCACCCTATGTCCTCCTCATCGCGCTCTTCCTCTTGACCGCTACCCTCGGGCAGGTGATCAGCAATACCGCTACTGTCCTGATCGTCGTTCCCATCGCCGTGGCGGCCGCGCTCGACACCGGCATCTCGGTTCTGCCGGTGCTGATGCTCGTGGCGGTGGCCGGATCGTCGTCCTTCCTCACGCCCATCGCCACCCCTGCGAACATGATGGTGATGGGGCCGGGTGGGTACCGCTTCGGGGAGTACTGGAAGTTCGGACTCCCCCTGATGCTGGTCTGGCTGGTCATCGCCCTCATGGTGATCCCCCTCGTCTGGCCGTTCACGGCATGAACGGATCGTGGGGAGCAGTGCTCCCGCCGGGGCAGCGGCGCGAGCTCGACGAACTGACCGCGAAGCTCGACCTCGATCACGGTGATCGCGGCGCGAAGCTCTCGGGCTTCTGGACCATGCTCGTCCTCTCCGCCGTGATCGCCCTCGCCGGCGTGCTCGCCGATTCCACCGCCACGGTGATCGGCGCCATGATCATCGCGCCGCTCTCCGTCCCCATCATGGGCGTCGCGCTGGGGATCGTGCGCGCGGACGGCGGGATGGTCCTGCGGTCGCTCGGCTGGGTCGCGGCCGGAGTCACCGCCGTCGTCGGGCTCGGAGTCCTCGCGGCCATCCCGCTGCCGGACACCGTCGGGACGGTGGCGAACCCCCAGATCGCGGCCCGGACGTCGCCGGGCATCCTCGACATGGTCGCGGCGGTGGCCACGGGCCTGGCAGGCGCGGTGGGGCTCTCCCGCAAGGACGTGAGCGACGTGCTTCCGGTTGACCGAGTCACCCACGTGGGACTCGATGAGCTGACGAAGGTACTGCTCGAGGAGGGCATCGTCCATGCGGAAGGTGCTGCCGGGGTAGAAGACCTCCTTGTCGAGGAAGAAGCAGTAGGCGCAGTCCAGGTTGCAGATCGCGCCGGTGGGCTTGGCGAGCAGGTGGAAGGCGGGGGGCGCGTTCGCGGGACGCGGCGGCAGCGCCGGGGTGTCGTTCATGTCGGACTGCTATCCAGTGACATGTTCTCCGTGGCCGGGTTGAGAAGGATCAGGACGCTGATCAGGAACACCCAGACCGGGAAGATCAGCGTCACCCACAGGCTGACACTGATCAGCACCAGCAGCGTCAACGCCAGCACCCAGGTGACCGCCACCGTCCAGCGCTTCATGAGACCAGTCCGGAGCCAGATCGTCCCGAGCGAGATCATGAAGACTCCAGCCATGCGGAGCGCGTAGACGTTGCTGACCTGGATCATGAGCACCCGACCGAACACGGTGACGTCATCCGTCGGCGCTTCCATG
>JALHDK010000018.1 GCA_022838965.1 Actinomycetales bacterium
ATGGACGCCGAGGGCGCGGTCACACGCATGACCCTGTTCGACGCGTTCTACTTCATGAGCTACACCGCCACGACCATTGGCTTCGGCGAGCTGCCCCACACCTTCACCATCCCGCAGCGGATGTGGGTGACCTTCTCCATCTACGCGTCGGTGATCGGCTGGGCGTACGTGTTCGGCATGCTCTTTGCGCTCCTGCAGGAGCAGTCCTTCCGCGACGCGCTCGCCACCGGCTCCTTCCGGCGTCGCGTCCGCGCCTTTCGTGAACCCTTCCTCCTGGTGGCCGGGTACGGCCGGGCGGGTCGCCTCCTGTGCCGGGAGCTGGACGCGCTCGGACGCCGCATGGTCGTCGTCGACGCCAACCACCGCCGGATCGAGACGCTGGCGGCGGACCAGCTCTCGTCCGACATCCCCGGCATGGCGGGCGACGTCCACAACCCCGCCGTCCTGGGGCTGGCGGGCCTGGGCCACCAGTACTGCGAGGGGGTGGTGGCCCTCACGAGCGACGACGACGCCAACCTCGCCGTCGTCATGGCCACCCAACTCCTCAGGCCGGACCTCCCGGTGATCGCACGGGCGAACAGCCGGACGGCGGTGTCCCGCATGGCCGACTTCAACCCGACTGCGGTGATCAACCCGTACGACCGCTACGGGACGTACCTCGCGCTCGCCCTCCACCACCCGGTGACCTACCAGCTGGTGAACTGGCTGATCAGCCCGCCCGGTTCCGAGCTCCCACCGCTCCGGGAGGGGCTCGCGGACGGCCGCTGGGTGGTGTGCGCCGATGGCGTCTTCGGTGAGGACATGGCCGCGGACCTCACGGCCGCCGGTCTGGAGGTGACCCTCACCAACCCGGCCGACGGCAACCCGGACCTTGCCGGGGCGGTGGGCTTCGTCGCCGGTGCGGAGAGCGACACCATCAACCTCTCCCTCGCCGCCCACGCCCGACTGACCAATCCGGACGTCTTCCTCACGGTTCGGCAGCACCACCACAGCAACGCCCCCCTCGTGGAGGCCTTCGAGCCCGACGCCGTCTTCGTTGCGAATGACCTGGTGGTCCTGGAGACCCTGGCGCGCATCATCACCCCCCTGTACTGGACCTTCATCGACCACGTCCTGCAACAGGACGACACGTGGTCGCAGCAGATGCTCAGCCGGCTCGTGTCAGCCTGCGGCGAACGGACGCCGCACGTCACCCGGATCGTCCTTGACAGGTCCGATGCCCCGGCGGCGTGGCGGTGGGTGCAGGGCGACACCCTCCGGCTCGGGGACCTGGCCCGGGACCCCGCGGACCGTGAGGCCTCCCTGCCGGTTGTGCCGCTCCTCCTGGTGCGAGATGGCGAGAGCCGCTTCGCGCCGCCGTCGGAGACCATCCTCCACGCCGGGGACACGCTGGTGGTGGCCGGGCGCAGCGGGGGCCTGACCGCGCTCTCCATGACCCTGTACTACGACTCGCGGGTCCGCTACGTGGCCACCGGACGGCAGGTGCCGGAAACGTGGGTCTGGCGCGCCCTCACCCCCTGAGGTGGGTGGGGAATGGCGGGTTGTGGGCGGGCGCCAGCCCGCGGACGCACCGAGTGGGTGGGCGGCAGCCCCGGACGCATGAGAGGGCGAGCGCCACGCCCGGACGCACCCAGGGCGCATATTCACCGAAAGGGGTGCGTGGCGCACCCGCGTGGGGAAGACTTGGAGACGACCACGGAAGGAGAGCGCGATGGACTTTCCCGTCATCCCCGACCTCGGCGCCATCCCCACGGGCGACATGCCGGGTGACAAGGTACAGATCACGGAACAGCACGTCGCCAAGGCGCAGGCGATCTTCCCGCGCCTCTGGGACCTGCTGCAACCGGTGCTGGAGGCGAGCCCCCACCATCGGGCGGTGATCTCCGTCCACGGCGGCTCCGGCGTCGGGAAGTCCGAGACCGGCTCGCTGCTGGCCTTCTACCTCGGCGCCCGCGGCGTCGGGGCCTACATCCTCTCCGGGGACAACTACCCCCGGCGGATTCCCCGGTACAACGACGCCGAGCGCCTGCGCGTGTTCCGTACCGGCGGCATCGCCGGACTGGTCGCGAAGGGCGAGTACGACGACGGCGTCAGGGCGGGCCTCGCCGTGCTGCAGGAGGAGGGGACCGACCCGGACCCCCGGCAGGTGGCCTCCCACCCGTGGCTGCGGACCTACCAGAGGGCAGGGCGGAAGGCCCTGTCCGCCTACCTCGGGAGTGACGCGGAGATCAACTTCGCCGAGATCAACGGGATCCTCGCCGCGTTCCGGGCCGGCGCCCCCTCCCTCCTCCTGAAGCGCATGGGACGGACCGAGAACGAGCTGTGGTACGACCGGGTCGACATGACGGGCGTCCAGGTGGTCGTCGTCGAGTGGACGCACGGCAACAACGACAACCTCCACGGCATTGACATCCCGATCCTGCTCACCAGCACACCCGAGGAGACGCTCGCCCACCGCCGCTCCCGCGCCCGCGACGGCGCCGTCGACAGCCCGTTCACGACCATGGTGCTCGAACTGGAGCAGGCGAAGCTCCACGCGCAGGCGCACCGGGCCCGGATCATCCTGGCGAAGACCGGCGAACTCTGGGACTACGACACCTACCTCCGGCGGATGGGCAAGGATCTCCCCGGCGCCGGACCCATGCTCAACGTGTACCCCGACAGCATCGGAGGCACCGTGAAGGACCTCGTGACCTTCATCCGCCACCCCGCGCTGCGCGACGTCTTCCAGTCCACCTACATGCTGCCCAGCATCTTCAACACTGACCTGGACCGTGGCTTCTCCGTCATCGACTACCAGCTCAACGACCTCTACGCGACCCGGGAGGACCTCGAGGCGCTCCAGGACGAGGGCATCGACTTCAAGTTCGACTTCATCCTCAATCACGCCTCCGTGCTCTCCCCACAGTTCCAGGACATCCTCACGCGGGGCGAGAGGTCGCCCTTCCGGGACTTCTTCATCGACTGGAACGCGTTCTGGGCCGGGCATGGCGAGATGACGCCGGAGGGATACATCCAGCCCGATCCCGAGCTGATCAAGGACATGTTCTTCCGCAAGCCCGGGCTCCCGATCCTGATGGTGCGGCTGCCCGACGGCACGGAGAAGCCCTACTGGAACACCTTCTACCAGGAGGTCCGCTACCCGCGCGTGGACGCCCAGGACCTCATGCGGGCGGCCGGGGTGCAGTACGCCACCGCCGACGTCCTCGCCCACCGGGTGAACGCGGCCCTCGACGCGGGCCACAAGCCGGCCGAGGCTGACTTCGCGGGCTTCGAGGCCCACCGCGACGCCGTGGTGGAGTTCCTCGAGTCGCGGCGCACGTACCTGGGCCAGATGGACCTCAACATCACGTCACCTCTCGTGTGGGAGTTCTACGAGGACACCCTCGCCACGCTCGCCGGTTACGGGGCGCAGATTGTCCGGCTGGACGCCTTCGCCTACGCACCGAAGGAGCCGGGTGCGAAGAACTTCCTGAACGACCCCGGCACGTGGGAGCTGCTCGATCGGGTGAAGCAGCTGGCCAACCGCCACGGGGTGATCCTGCTGCCCGAGATCCACTCGAGGTACGAGGAGCGGATCCACGAGATCATCGCGGCCAAGGGTTTCATGACCTATGACTTCTTCCTCCCCGGCCTCCTCATCGACGCCTTCGAACGCAACGACTCGACCACGCTCCGGCGGTGGATCAGCGACATCCTGGAGAAGGGCATCCGGACCGTGAACATGCTCGGCTGCCACGACGGCATCCCGCTGCTGGACCTCAAGGGACTGCTCAGCGACGAGGAGATCGACGCCCTCATCGAGACGGTCAAGGGCCGGGGGGGATACGTCAAGGACCTCCACGGGCAGAAGAAGATGTACTACCAGGTGAACGCCACCTACTACAGCGCCCTCGGGGAGGACGACCAGCGGCTGCTGCTGGCGCGGGCCATTCAGCTCTTCATGCCGGGCAAACCGCAGGTGTGGTACCTCGACCTGTTCGCGGGGAGGAACAACCACGCCGCCGTGGAGAAGGCGGGTTCGGGCGGGCACAAGGAGATCAACCGCACCAACCTCACGATGGCGGACGTGGCCGAGGGCCTGGCGAAGCCGGTGGTGCAGCAGCAGCTTGAGCTGCTGCGCTTCCGCGCCACCTGCCCCGCGTTCGGTTTCGACGCCGAGTGCGTGGTGGGCGACACGCCGGCCGACCGGCTGTCCATCACGTGGAGCCGGGCCGGCCATCGGGCGACGCTCGAGGCGAGCCTCGCCGATCACACCTTCCGGATCACCGCCAGCAACCCGGCCGGCGAGGAGACGTGGACGTTCAGCACCTGAGGCGGCGTCACCAGCCCACACGGGTGAACCCCGTCGGCGGCCGGAGGGGCGCGTCAGCGGCGGCGTGGTGGCGCTCGGCGGGTCCGCCGGATGCAGACCGGCCTAGACGTTGAAACGGAACTCCACCACGTCGCCGTCGCGCATGACGTAGTCCTTGCCCTCGATCCGGACCTTGCCATGGGCCCGGGCCTCGTGCATCGACCCGGCGGCCACGAGGTCCTCGTAGCTCACGATCTCGGCCTTGATGAAGCCACGCTGGAAGTCGGAGTGGATGACTCCCGCGGCCTGCGGGGCGGTCCACCCCTTGCGGATGGTCCACGCCCGGGACTCCTTCGGGCCCGCCGTCAGGAAGGTCTGCAAGCCCAGGGTCGCGAAGCCCACGCGGGCGAGCTTGTCGAGACCGGATTCGGTCTGCCCGGCGTCCGCGAGCATCTCCCGGGCCTCGTCCTCCTCGAGCTCCACCAGCTCGGCCTCGAACTTCGCATCCATGAAGATCGCCTCGGCCGGCGCGACCAGGGCCGAGAGCGAGGCGATCAGGGCCGCGTCGGCCAGGCCGGCGTCGTCGGTGTTGAACACGAAGATGAACGGCTTGGCGGTCATCAGCTGGAACGTGGCGAGGTGCTCCCGGTCCAGGCGTCCCTGCGCGACGGCGGCCGACAGCAGCTCGCCCCGGGCCAGGGCCTCCTGGGCAGCGTGGGCGGTGGCGAGGACCGCCGGGTCGGTCTTCTTCCCGCGCACCTCCTTCTCGAGGCGGGGAATCGCCTTCTCGAGGGTCTGCAGGTCCGCCAGGATCAGCTCGGTGGTGAGGGTTTCGAGGTCGTCCTTGGGATCGACGCGGCCCTCCACGTGCACCACGTCCGGATCCGTGAAGACCCGCGTCACCACGCAGATGGCGTCCGCCTCCCGGATGTTGGCGAGGAACTGGTTGCCGAGGCCTTCGCCCTCGGAGGCGCCGCGCACGATCCCGGCGATGTCCACGAAGGACACGGTGGCCGGCACGATCCTCTCCGAGTGGAACATGCGCGCGAGCACGCCCAGCCGGGCGTCCGGAAGCGGCACGATGCCGATGTTCGGATCGATGGTGGCGAACGGGTAGTTCGCCGCCAGAACGGTCGCACGGGTCAGGGCGTTGAACAGGGTGGACTTGCCGACGTTGGGCAGGCCGGCGATCCCGATGGTGAGGGCCACGACGATCAAGTCTAGGCGACGCCGCCCGCGGCCTCCCCCGCTGCCCCGCCCTGCCCCGCTGCCCTGGCGTCAGGCGAACGTCCCCCGGACGATGCTGTCGCCGCTGTGCGTCGGGTCGCCGTCGAAGTCCTCGCGCGAGACGTCCACGATCACGTACTCCTGCAGGTCGAGCCCGGCGGGGATGGCGAACTCGGCGTGGTCGCCGTTCATCGTGCCGAGGGAGACCAGCCGCTGGACCTCGCGGTCGATGAGCCACACCTCGCGGTACCCGTCGACGGCCACATCCGGGAGGTCGACGACGAGGACCAGCTCGCCGTTGACGCTCTTCAGGCTCGCGCTCCCCTCGGCGGACCAGCCGGGGAGGGGTTCGAGCCCGATCGACTGGATCACCTCGACACTGGGACGTCCGGCGAGCGTGTTCCAGGCGGCCATGCTGCCGACGCCGAGGGCGAAGCTGGCGGCCGCCGCGAGGGCGATGCGCCGGATCCAGGGCCGGTCATTCCGACGGCGCAGCGGCGTCACCGTGCCCCCGGCAGGGGTGCTGCTCCCTGCGGCCGGCACGCTCCCGGCATCCGCCGTGCCCCCACCAGTGGCCCGACGGCTCCCCCCGGAGGGCGCGCTCCCGGCGTCCGGGGCGCCAAGCTGCACCGCGATCCGCTCCCACACGGCCGCGGACGGCCGTTCCAGCGGCTGCGGGTCGCGCAGGGCGGCGGTCAGCTCTGCCCAGACGGCCCGCTCGTTCTGGCACACCGGACAGGTGTGCAGGTGCGTGACGGCGTCGGGAGAGAGTTCGGGCTCGCCGGCGGTGGCGAGCAGAGCCAGCTGCTCGTCAGTCAAGTGCGGCATCTGTCACCACCATCGCATCTCGTAGTCGTTTCAGGCTTCGTGTGATGTGCGACTTGACCGTGCCGAGCGGTAGGCCCAGGGAATCGGCGATCGTCGCGTGAGTCATGTCGGAGTAGAAGGCCATCCGCAGGATTTCCTTCTGGGGCGACCCCAGCTGTTCCAGCGCATCCGCGATCAGGACCCGGTTGACCACCCGCGTGTCCGTCGAGGCTGCCACGGGCTCGGGGTCGAGGTGCGCGATCGCGGCCTGCTGGCTCCGGCGGGACCGGGAGCTGGACTCCCAGTGGTCGGCGATCTTGCGGCGGGTGATCCCGACCATCCAGGAGCCGAGGGCCGCGCGGTCGGGGTCGAAGGTGTGACGCGATCCCCACGCGGACACGAACACCTGCTGGGTGACGTCCTCGGCGTCGTGGGTGTTGCCGAGAGACCTCAGGGCCAGGGAGTAGACCATCGGAGAGTAGCGGTCGTAGGCGCGCCGGATCGCGTCGGGCTCGCCCGCGGCGAACGCCTCGGCCAGCTCGTCGACCTCGGTCTGAACGGGACTCACCTCCCGGGTAGCGACCAGCAGCATCCTTGCGATTCCATCCTATGCGGCTCGTCACCCCACGGGTTCCGCGGTGACGATGATGTTGTCGTCGTAACTCTGCCGTGCGGCGTCCCACCGGCCCCCGCACGTGATGAGGACGAGCCGCCGCGGGCCTGACCGGTCGAAGTAGCGGGAGAAGTCGATGGTGACCTTCCCGAGCTGCTCGACGGCGGTGACCTCCCAGGTCGTGGTGACCCCGGCGGCGTCGGTCAGCTCCACGAGGTGTCCCTGGCGCGCGTTGCGGAGGTCGTAGAGCGGACCCCGGGGGGTCACGAAGGATCCGGCATGCGCCGCCACCACCACCGCGCCCGCCTCGGCTGCGGGGCTGGCCGCGTAGCGGTACCAGCCGGCGCGCAACGCGTCCTCGGGGATCTCCATCTGCCCGTCCGGCGCCACCCCCACCGGGTCGATCGGTATGGTCGCCCCGATCGCCTCGTAGCGGAGCGTCACCGGCGGCACCGCCACGTCGGCCGGGGGCAGTTCCGCCTTCCTGATCGTGACGCCGGCCGGCGCCGCGGGGCGGCCGCCCTCCCGCGAGGTGTGGACGCCCGGACCGGTACGGGATTCAGCCAGAATCTCCACCCGGGCCACAGCCGCTACGGCACGCCCCACGGGCTGCGCCGGTGCGGCGCAGCCCGTGAGGAGGAGTCCGGCGGCCACGGCGGAGCCGAGGAGCCGTTTCATCGCGTCACTTCCGGATGGTCACAGCGCGGGCGGTGGCGCCGGCGCCCAGCAGCATGAGCAGGCCCAGTCCGGCGAAGAGACCGAGGCTGGCGTTGCGCTCCACAACCTCCACCTGGCCGGTGGGAACGCCGTGCGGCGCGGATCCGAGACCGTCGATCACCTGGCTGGCGAGGGCGAGGTTCTCGTTCTCCAGGCTGCCCCAGGCGTAGACGATGGTGTTGGCGCCCTCCTTGACGTTCACGTCGGCGGGGCCGAGCACCGGCGCCGTCGTCCCGGTCGCCGCGACGGCGGCGGAGACGGTTCCGGCGGGGATGTCGAGCTTGGCCTCGTCCGGGTTCGCGAGGTTGGTGACCACCGCAGAGCCGCCGGCCAGGACGTCGACCGCGGGGGCTGCCGCCACGTGGCGGACGGTCAGCCGGCCCTCACCTGCGGCGACGGCGGAGATGTCGTTGGTGAAGAGGCTGGCGGTCGGGGTGCCGTCGGCCTTGAGGTGCGCGACGGCGGTGTAGTTGTTGCCCGCGGCGAGCGGGAGGTCGATGGGGCCGAGGACCGGCGAGGAGGCATCCGCGGCGTCCGCTGCCGTGATGGCGACCGAGTAGGTGCCGGCGGGCAGGTCGAGCGGGCCGGCAAGGTCGCCGGGCTTGAAGTCGTCGAGGGTGAGGTCACCGTTCACATACACGTCAACCGTGAGGTCCGGCACCCCGTGGAGAACGGAGAGCTTGGCGTTGTCGGCCGCCTGCGCCGGGAGGGCCAGGCCGAGCAGCGCGAGGGAAGAGGCCGCGATGATCATGGGGGTCTTGCGCATCGTGTTGTCCTTTGGTCTGTGCCCCGCGGGGCGGTGTGGGTTGTCCTACACCACCTACTTCCGGCACAGCCCTGGGATTGGATGCAGTTCTCTGGGACTTTTTTCCTAGATCTTCTCCGCGGTGGCCGCGGCCCGCGGGCGGTGGGGCCGGTCCGGGTTCTCCCCGGCGGCCCTGAGGTCGGCCCGCAGGTTCTTCGGGAGGGAGAACATGATGTCCTCCGTCGCGGTACGCACCTCCTCGACCTCGCCGAATCCGAGCGCGCCCAGGCAGGTGACGACGTCGCGCACGAGGATCTCGGGAACGGACGCTCCCGACGTCAGCCCCACGACGTCGGCCCCCCGGATCCAGTCGGGATCCAGGTCATCGGCGGAGTCCACGCGGTACGCGGCGCGGGCGCCGGCCTCGAGGGCCACCTCCACCAGCCGCACCGAGTTGGAGGAGTTGGCGGACCCCACCACGATCACGACGTCGGAACGCGGGGCCAGTTCCTTGACCGCCCCCTGACGGTTCTGGGTCGCGTAGCAGATGTCGTCCGACGGCGGGTCCTGCAGGTTGGGGAACCGCTCGCGGAGGAGCCGGACGATCTCCATGGTCTCGTCCACCGAGAGGGTGGTCTGGCTCAGCCACACCACGCGATCGGGGTCGCGGACCACCACCCGGTCCACGTCCTCGGGTCCGTTCACCACCTGGATGTGCTCGGGCGCCTCCCCCTGCGTCCCCTCCACCTCCTCGTGGCCCTCGTGGCCGATGAGGAGGATGTCGTGGCCGGCGCTTGCGAACCGCACGGCCTCTCTGTGGACCTTGGTCACGAGGGGGCAGGTGGCGTCGATCGTGGCGAGACGGCGGGCCGCGGCCTGGGCGTGCACCGCCGGCGAGACGCCGTGCGCCGAGAACACCACGCGCGCACCCTCGGGGACCTCGTCGGTCTCGTTGACGAAGATGGCGCCCCGCCGGGCGAGCGTGTCCACCACGAAGCGGTTGTGGACGATCTCCTTGCGCACATACACCGGGGGCCCGTAGTGCGCGAGCGCCTTCTCGACGGCGTCGACGGCGCGGTCCACGCCCGCGCAGTAGCCGCGGGGAGCCGCGAGCAGGATGCGCTTGCCGGGCACCGCGTGCGCCCCGGGAGTCACTGCCGGAACCTCGTCCGGGAACGCGGACGCTCCCGCGAGCGACGCGGCCACGAGACGCTCGGTCAGGCTGGTCTGGGTCACCCCCCAAGGGTACGTGGCGCCGCGAAGGGGCGTCCATGGCCGCTCTGCGGGCGGGTGCCCGCGTGTGGGCGGTTCATGTGATGCTGGGTCCCATGACCGAGACCGTCCCGCGGCGGCAGCTCGCCGCTACGGCGGCGGAGACCACCCCGGAGAACCCTTGGCCCCTGCGGCTCCTCATGATGAAGATCTCCCAGTACGTGGACCGCATGTCCGCGCTGTGGGTGGAGGGCCAGCTGGTGGAGATCTCCCGGCGCCCGGGCGCCCCGCTGGCCTACATGACGCTGCGGGACGCCGATGCCGACATGTCGATTCCCCTCGTGATGCAGGCCCGCGAGCTGGCGGCCTCCGGCGTCCGGGTTGTCGAGGGCGCGCGGGTGGTCGTGCACGCGAAGCCCACCTTCTGGGCCCGTCGCGGCACCCTCCAGCTGCAGGCGCGGGAGATCCGGGCGGTGGGGCTCGGTGACCTGCTCGCCCGGATCGAGCACCTGAAGCGGCTGCTGGCCGCCGAGGGCCTCTTCGACGCACGGCGCAAGCGGCCGCTCCCGTTCCTTCCGGCGGTGGTCGGGCTGATCTGCGGGAGGGACTCGAAGGCGGAGCACGACGTCGTGGTCAACGCGCGGGCGCGCTGGCCGCAGGTGCGGTTCCGGATTCGCGAGGTGGCGGTCCAGGGCCCGAATGCCGTGGCGGAGGTGACCCGCGCGCTCGCCGAGCTCGACGCGGACCCCGCCGTCGAGGTCATCGTGGTCACCCGGGGAGGCGGCTCGGTGGAGGACCTGCTGCCCTTCTCCAACGAGCACCTGCTGCGTGTGGCCGCCGCCTGCCGCACGCCCATCGTCTCGGCGATCGGCCACGAGACGGACTCGCCGCTGCTGGACCTCGTCGCGGATCACCGGGCCTCCACTCCGACCGACGCCGCCAAGCGCATCGTGCCCGACGTCGCGGAGGAGGGCAGGGCGATCGTGAGCGCGCGCGAGCGGATGCGCGCCGCCCTCGCCACGCGCCTCGCCCGCGAACAGACGGCGCTGACGGCACTGCGGTCCCGCCCGGTCCTCGCCGACCCGGTCACGTTCCTCGACCGGCAGCAGGAGGTCGTGGACGCTGCCCGCACGGCCCTGCGGAGGACGCTCACCTGGCGACTCGACCGCCTCGAGGCGGACCTGACCCGCCTGCGCACCCAGGTCGTGGCCCTCTCCCCTGCCGCTACGCTGGACCGTGGCTACGCCGTCGTCCGCCGGAACGGTCACGTCGTCTCCGATGCGGGCGACGTCGAACCCGGTGACAGCCTCGAGGTGATGCTGGCCCGGGGCCGGATCGACGCCGCCGTGACCGCCGTGCACCCCCGAGGAGGATCCGCATGACGACCGACATCCCGGACATCTCGGCGCTCGCGTACGAGGAGGCGCGCGACCGCCTCGCCGAGGTGGTGCGGGCCCTGGAGGCCGGCAACGTGCCCCTCGAGCAGGCGCTGGCGTTGTGGGAGCGCGGCGAGGCCCTCGCGGCCCACTGCCAGCACCTGCTCGACGGCGCCCGCCGGCGTCTCGACGACGCCCGGGCCGCGGCCCGGCCGGCTGCCGACCTGAACGACCACCCGATGCCCGCCGGCGATCACCCCGCCGGCGATCAGCCCACCAGCGACGAGGAGTGACCATGGACGCGACACCGACCCGTGACCCGGACGAGATCTGGGCCCACCTGCTGCGCGGAAACCAGCGATTCGCCGCCGGCGCCCAGATGCACCCCCGGGCGCGCCCCGAACGGCGTGAGTTCCTGGTGGACGGACAGTCACCGATCGCCGCCGTGCTCGGCTGCAGTGACTCCCGGGTGCCCCCCGAGCTGATCTTCGATCAGGGCCTGGGCGACCTCTTCGTGGTCCGGACAGGCGGCGAGGTCGCCGACGACGTCGTCCTCGGCTCCCTGGAGTTCGCGGTCACGGCGCTGGGGGCACCCCTCCTGGTTGTCCTGGGACACACCTCCTGCGGCGCGATCAACTTCGCCGCCGCGGTGGCCCACGGCGAGGCGACCGCCGTCGAGCACCTGCGCGACATCGTCTCCCACGTGTCCGCCGCGGTGACGGAGGCGACGGCCGAGGATGCGATCGCCCAGCACGTCCGGGACGTGGTGGACTTCATCGCCGGACACTCCCACACCGTCGCCGCCGCGCTCGCGGAGGGAGGCCTCGCCATCGTGGGCGCGGTGTACTCCCTCGAGACGGGCCTGGTGAGCGAGGTGTGCCGCACGGACCGGACGGTCACGCCTGCACCGTGACGCGCACGGTGTGCCAACCGGTGGCGCCATCCGGCGCTGGCGGCGCGCTGGCCCCGGTCTGCGTCTCACCGGATCCGTCCGTGGCCCGAACCCTGATGGTGTGCGGACCCGGGCCGGGTGACCACGGCAGGCGCCACTGGCGCCACGCGTTCCGGTCCAGCGCCTCGGCGAGTTCCGCGTCCTCCCACGCGCCGTCGTCGACCTGGACCTCGACGCGGGTGATCCCGAGCCCGGGCGCCCAGGCGACGCCCGCGATCGCCCGCGGTCCGGGCGGGATCCGGGCGCCGGACCGAGGGGTGTCGATGCGGGACTGCGTCTTCACCGGAGCCTCCTTGGCCCAGCCGCGCGGCACCCAGTAGGCATCGAAGGCGTCCCACCCGGTGAGCTCCAGCTCGGAGAGCCACTTGGTGGCGGAGACGTAGCCGTAGAGGCCGGCCACCACCAGACGGGCAGGGAAGCCGTGCCGGAAGGGCAGCGGCTCCCCGTTCATGGCGACGGCGACGAGGGCATCGCGCCCGTCGAAGGCCGCTGCGGTGGGGAATCCCACGGTGAAGCCGTCCACGGACCGGCCCACGATCTGGTCCGCCCCGGCCCGCACACCCGCCCGGTCGAGGAGCGCGGCGAGGGGCACTCCGCGCCAGGCGGCGTTGCCCACCAGCGACCCTCCCACCGGGTTGGACACGCAGGAGAGGGTGATCCATCGTTCGACCATCTCGAGGCTGAGCAGCTCGTCGAAGGTGAGTTCGTACGGACGGTCCACCATGCCGTGCACCCGCAGGGTCCAGGTCCGGGAATCCACCCGCGGGATCGTGATCGCCGTGTCGATCCGGAAGAAGTCGGTATTCGGGGTCACCAGGGCGCTCAGCCCGGGTTCCGCGAACGCCGCCGCCGGAGGGGGCGCGGGCAGCGGCGGCCGGGCGGCCGGGAGCAGGATCGAATCGCGGACGGCGAGCGCGCGGCTTCCCTGGGTCAGGAGCCAGCGACCGGCGGTGGCCGAACCGGCCGCGAGGATGGCCACGACGCCGGAAGCGGCGAGGAAGGCACGGCGGCTCGGGGCGTCGCCGGCCCCGGACACGTCGGCCGCGGACCCGTCGGCCGCGGACCCATCGGCCCCGGACCCGTCGCCGGCTGGCCCGACAGCGGCCGGCTGGTCCCGCCGCGGCAGGTCTGGCAGGAGACCCAGCAACACGCGGAGGATGAGGAGTGCGGCGCCGAGTGCCAGGGCTCCCGCAACGAACGCGCCCGCCGCGGACGGTCCCGGGGTGACGGCAAGAAGCCCCGCCCCGGTCCCGATGGCTGCGAGGACGGCGAGCGCGAGCGCGGCTGGTCCGAATCGCACACGGCCCACCGTGCCGATGAGGGCGCCGAGTCCCGCGAGCACCACGACGATCCCCACCACCAGCACGGTCTTGTTCGCGGTGCCGAACGTGGCGATCGCCCAGTCCTTGACCGGGGCGGGCGCCCCGTCGATCACCGCGTCCGCCACCGACTCCACCAGGGAGGGGACCGGCGCGATCAGGCCCGCGGCGAGCTCCGAGATCCCGAGAGCCGCGAGGACCGCGAGGACACCGGCGGCAGCGGCGTACATGGAGGGACGCTAACCGAGGCCGTGCCTGTGCGCCACTGGTGCCGCGGCCCGCACCTACCCCTGGTCCAGCATCTCTGTCACCAGGGCCGCGATCGCCGACCGTTCGGAGCGGGTGAGGGTCACGTGCGCGAACAGGTCGTTGTTCTTGAGCGCCTCGATCACCGCCACAACGCCGTCGTGACGTCCCACCCGGAGGTTGTCCCGCTGCGCGACGTCGTGGGTCAGGACCACCTTCGAGTTCTGCCCGATCCGGGAGAGCACAGTCAGCAGCACGTTGCGCTCGAGTGACTGTGCCTCGTCCACGATCACGAACGCGTCGTGCAGCGAGCGGCCCCGGATGTGGGTGAGCGGCAGCACCTCGAGGAGGCCGCGGTGCAGGACGTCGTCCACCACCTCCTGCGCCACCACCGAGCCGAGGGTGTCGAACACCGCCTCCGCCCAGGGGTTCATCTTCTCCGACTCGCTGCCGGGCAGGTACCCGAGCTCCTGTCCACCCACCGCGTACAGCGGCCGGAACACCACCACCTTGCGGTGCTCCTGCCGCTCGAGCACCGCCTCGAGGCCGGCGCACAGCGCGAGCGCCGACTTCCCGGTTCCCGCCCGGCCCCCGAGGGACACGATGCCGATGGAGGCGTCCAGGAGGTGGTCGATCGCCACCCGTTGCTCCGCGGACCTGCCGCGCACCCCGAACACCTCCCGGTCGCCGCGCACGACGGCGACGCGGCCGTCCCGCGTGACCTTGCCGAGCGCCGAGCCACGGGGGGAGTGCATGATCACGCCGGTGTGGACCGGCTGCGAGGCGAGCGTGCCGGGGGTGGCGAGGTCCGCGATCACCAGACCGCCGTCGCGCCACAGCGCCGCCATCTCGGACTCGGTGAGCTCCGCCGTCGTCATCCCGGTCCAGCCGGACTCGATGACCTGCTGCGCCCGGTACTCCTCCGCGTTGATTCCCAGAGCTGCGGCCTTGACGCGCATCGGGAGGTCCTTGGAGACCACCGTGACGTTGAGCCCGTCCTTCGCCAGATTGGCGGCCACCGCGAGGATCCGGGTGTCGTTGTCGCCGAGGCGCATCCCGTTGGGCAGCGCACCGTCACTCATGTGGTTCAGCTCCACCCGCACCGTGCCGCCCTCCATGCCGACGGGGATGGGCCGATCGAGGCGACCGTGCATCATGCGCAGGTCGTCGAGCATCCGCAGCGCGGAGCGTGCGAAGTAGCCGAGTTCGCTGTGGTGCCGCTTCGCCTCGAGTTCGGTGATCACCACCACGGGCAGCACCACCTCGTGTTCCGCGAAGCGGAGGATGGCGTTGGGGTCCGAGAGCAGCACGGACGTGTCGAGCACGTAGGTGCGGAGTGTCGTGGGGGTGGGGGCCACCGTCTCCCGCGGCTGCAGCAACGAAGTCACGCTGTTCCTCCTCGTTGGCGCCGCAGCGCCATTGGCGATGTGGTCAGCACCACACTACGTCCCCGCTCCCCGTACCCGGGCGTGGCGCGCCGCACCCGTAGCGCCGCACGCGGCCGGAGCGCCGCACGCGCGCCGGAGCGCCGCACGGGCCGCCACGCTCCCCGCACCCCGCGCAGGGCCCGCCCGGAGACCGGGGGTGAACGGTGGGATGCCCCGCCACGACGCCCCTCCCAGGGTCCAGAATGGTGCCACCACGCCCCCCGCGCCCCGCGCGCCGACCGAACGGAGCCGTCATGCCGGCACCAGCACTCCGCGGCACGGTCCAGCTCCCCGCGGACAAGTCCATCGCCCACCGGGCGCTGCTGTTCAACGCCATGGGCCGTGGTTCCGCCGTCGTCACGCTGCACCGCCCCGGCGCGGATGTCCGCTCCACGGCCGCCGCACTCGCCGATCTCGGCGCGCTGTCCACGGAGACGGATGCCGACGACAACGCCTCGGACCCCGTCCGCTACCGCGTCGCCGGCGGCGCGCTGCCCGCCCACGCGGCGCTCCCCGGACACGGCGACATCACGCTCGACTGCGGCAACGCCGGCACCCTCATGCGCCTCCTCACCGGGGCTGCGACCACGCGCCCCGGCCGCACCACCCTGATCGGTGACGAGTCGCTCTCGGCGCGCCCCATGGAACGCGTCGCCGAACCGCTGCGCGCCATGGGGGCCAGCGTCACCACCACCGACGGCCACGCCCCCGTCATCGTCGACGGCGGCGTGCCCATCCGCCCCGGCGCCCACCGCCTGCGCGTCGCCTCCGCCCAGGTGCTGGGCGCGCTCGTCCTGGCCGCCGTCGCCGCCGACGGCGTCACCCGGATCACGACACCCGCGCCCACCCGCGACCACACCGAGCGCCTCCTCGCCTTCCTGGGCGCCCGGGTGGTGCGCACCGGCCCCACCACCACGGTGCACGGGCCCGCCCTGTGGGACTGCCGCGACATCCAGGTCCCGGCCGATCCGTCCGCAGCCGCGTTCTGGCTGGTGGCCGGTGCCCTGCACCCTGCGGCCGACATCACCCTCCCCCTGGTGGGCCTCAATCCCACCCGCATCGGCGTGATCCGCGTCCTGGAACGGATGGGTGCCCGCATCGAGGTCACGCCGGCCGAGGTCGCGGGCCCCGAGCCGGCCGGACGGATCCGGATCCGTTCCGGCCCGCGGCTCCGCGCGGTGGACCTGACCGCCGTCGAGGTCGCGGACGTGATCGACGAGCTTCCGGTGCTGGCCGTCGCCATGGCCGCGGCAGAGGGCACCTCGACCGTCACCGGTGCGTCCGAGCTGCGCGTCAAGGAGTCCGACCGCATCGCGCTCACGGTGAACGGCCTGCAGGCCATCGGGGTGGACGCCGAGGAGCTCGGAGACGGCTGGCGGGTCACCGGCTCGCCC
>JALHDK010000226.1 GCA_022838965.1 Actinomycetales bacterium
CGGGCGCAGCCGCACCACCCCGGGTTTCCTCACGGGGCCGACGGCCGGTTCCGAGACGGTGGTCGCCGCGCTGCGCAGGGCCGACCGGGACGAGCACACGAGGGCGATCATCCTCTACGTGGACTCCGGGGGCGGCTCAGCCCTCGCCTCGGACGTGATTGGCCGCGCGGTGGCGCGGTGCGGCAAGCCGGTGGTCGCGGTGATGGGGGAGGTGGCGGCGTCGGGGGGCTACTACGTGCTCGCTCACGCGCATCATGTGGTGGCCAGCCCGTTCACCATCACCGGAAGCATCGGGGTGGTGGTGGGCAAGCCGGTGCTGACCGACCTCAACCAGCGGATCGGCCGCAACCCCGAGACCGTGGGCCGGGAGATGGCCCTGTTCGGCTCCCCGAACCGTGCGTTCTCGGATGCGGAGCGGGCGTGGGTTGAGCGCATGATGGACGAGGTCTACGCGCGATTCGTGGCGCGCGTGGCCGATGGCCGGAGCCTCAGCCCCGAGCGCGTGGACGAGCTGGGGCGCGGCCGCATCTGGAGCGGCGCCGACGCCCTCGCCCACGGTCTGGTGGACGAGCTGGGGGACCTGGACGCCGGGATCACGGTGGCACGACGGCTCGCCGGGCTTCCCGACGACGCTCCCGTCCGGGCCCTCACCGCCGGCTTCACCCTCCCGGGAGTCCCCGTGCCGGGCAGGGAGGCGGCGGCGGGTGTCGGGGCGGCGGGAGTCGCGGGGGCGGTGACGACGGCGCTGCTGGCGTCGGTGTGGCCGTTCGGCGAGGAGCCGGTCCTGACGTGGTTCGACGCGGCGGTGACCATTCGCTGAGATGAGAGGGCTCTCATGGCCCTCTCCCGGAGAGCTCACGGACTCCCGCCAGGGTGGATGTCATCCCAAGAGCAGAGGAGAGATGACATGAACACCACCCGCACCTGGATCGTGACCGGTTCCCTGGCCGCCCTGGCCACGACCGGCGTGATTGCCGCCGCGGTTGCGGACGGCAACGACGACCGTCCGTTGACCGGAGTGACGGTTGGCGCGGCGGCGACGCCGACGCCGTCGTCGCCGGGCCCGACGGCGAGCGTCACCGACCCGGGCCTGTCGGCGGTCAGCGCGCAGACGTCGTGGAGCGCGGCGTCGGCGGTGAGTGCGCAGACGTCGCCGAGTGCGCCGAGTGCGCAGACGTCGCCGAGTGCGCCGAGCGCGCAGACGTTGCCGAGTGCGCCGAGTGCGCCGAGCGCGGCCTCGGCCACCTGACCGGACCGCTCAGACCGGACCGCTGCGAAGGACCCGCCCGGGTGGCGGGTCCTTCTGCGTGCGGCGGCAGGAGCCGGGCCGGCCGGGCCTCAGATGCCCAGCACCGCCTTCGCGATGAGGAAGTAGACCACCAGTCCCGAGGCGTCGACGAAGGTGGTGATGAACGGGTTGGAGAACACGGCCGGGTCCACCTTCACGGCCTTGGCCACCATGGGCATGACCCCTCCTACCGTGGCCGCCAGCGTGCAGATCGCCAGCAGGGCAAGGCCGATGACGGCTCCCATCTCCGGCTCGTACACCAGCGACACTGCGAGGGCGCCGATCGCCCCGAGGATGAGGCCCAGGCTGACTCCGGTCCGCGCCTCCCGGGCCAGCACGGTGAGGATGTCGCCGGGCCGGACGTCGTCGAGGGCGAGGGCGCGCGTGATGGTCGTGGCGGCCTGGTTGCCCGTGTTGCCACCGGTGCCGATGAGCAGCGGGATGAACAGGGAGAGGGCCACCATCTGCTGCAGGGTCGTCTCGAAGTACTCGAGGACCTGGACGGTGAGGGTTGCGCCAACGGCCAGCAGGAACAGCCACACCACGCGGGCACGCACCACCGACCGCACGGGCGTGGCGAGATAGGGCCGGCGCAGCGGCTCGGACCCCCCGATCCGGGCCTGGTCCTCGGTCTCGGCCTCCTCCAGGATGGTGAGGGCGTCGTCGACGGTGAAGATCCCGAGGAGGCGGTCCTCGGCGTCCACCACGGGCAGGGCGAGCAGCTTCAGGTCCGCGCACCGGCGGGCGGCGGCCTCGGCGTCGTCGGTGACGACGACGGCGTGCGGTTCGCGCATCAGCTCGGCGATGGGGGCGTCGGGGGAGGCGGCGAGGACCTCGCGGAGGCTGACGACGCCGACGAGACGCCGGGAGTCGTCCACCACCGGCAGCGTGTAGATGGTCTCGGCCTCGGCGAGCCGCTCGCGCACCCGCGCGAGCGTGGCCCCCGCGGTGTGCCCGACGCGCGCTGCGACGTACTCCGGACTCATGCGCCGCCCGATCGAGCCCTGCGGGTAGCCGAGGACGACGGCGGTGAGGTCACGTTCCGACGGGGGCAGGCTGCGCAGCAGCCGGCTGGCCACGGAGGCGGGCAACTCGTCGAGGAGGGAGACGCGGTCGTCGGGGTCAAGCTCCGCGAAGACCGCGACCACCTCCTCGTCACGAAGCCCGCGGACGAGGTCACCCTGCAGGGCGGGGTCGAGGCGTTCGAAGACCTCGAGCGCCCGGATCTTGGGCAGGAGGCGGTACACCACGGCGCGATCCCTGAGGTCCAGCCGTTCGAGGAGGTCGGTGATGTCCGGAGCGGCGAGACTGGAGAGCAGGGTGGTGGCGGTGGCGAGGTCCTTGTCGGCGAGGGCGCGCTCGATGGCCTCGGTGGAGTCGTCCAGGGCGGTGAGGTCGCGGGGGGTCATGGGGTACCTCCGTCAGCGGGCATGAACGGGAGCAGGGGCCGGGTGGCGGTGCGGGCGCGGGTGGCGTGGGCGCTGGCCGCGTGGGCGCTGGCCGCGTGGGCGGCGTACGGGCCCGGGCCGTGTGGGCGGGCGCTGGCCGCGTGGGCTGGCGCTGGCCGCGTGGGCGGCGTGCGG
>JALHDK010000227.1 GCA_022838965.1 Actinomycetales bacterium
GCTGCTTCTGCCCGCGTCCGCCACGGACGCGCACGCCAGTTTCCTCGAGGCCCTGTTCACGGCCGTCTCCGCCATCTGCGTGACCGGACTGATCGTGGTGGACACGCCGACCTACTGGACCACGTTCGGGCAGGTCGTGATCCTCGCGCTCATCCAGATCGGCGGGTTCGGTGTGATGACGCTGGCCTCGGTGCTCACACTGATGCTGTCCCGCCATCTCGGCCTCGAGACCCGCTTCGTGGCCGCGGCGGCCACCCGGACGCTGCGTCTGGGGGACGTGGCTGCGGTCCTGCGCGGCGTCCTGCGCGCAACCGTGCTCATCGAGGGTGTGGTCGCGGTCATCCTCGCGGCGCGCTGGGCCGTCGGGTACCACGTTCCCCTGCCCCGGGCCCTGTGGCTGGGTGTCTTCCACTCCGTCTCCGCCTTCAACAACGCCGGGTTCGCGCTGTTCACGGACAACCTGATCGGATTCGCGGGCGACCCGTGGATCTGCCTGCCGATCGCCGCCTCCCTGGTCCTCGGCGGGACCGGCTTCCCGGTGATCTTCGAGCTCTACCGCCACTGGCGCCAACCCCGCCGGTGGACCCTGGCCACCAAGGCGACGCTCGCCGCCACAGGCATCCTCCTCGCGGGCGGCACCGCGTTCATTCTGCTGGCGGAGTGGGGCAATCCCGGCACGCTCGGCGCCCTCCCCACTCCGGACAAGCTGCTCGCGGGCTTCTTCCAGGCGGTCGTGCCGCGCACGGCCGGCTTCAACAGTGTCGACATCGCGCAGCTGAACACCGGAACCTGGCTGGGCATGGACATCCTCATGTTCATCGGAGGAGGGAGTGGCGGGACCGCCGGCGGCATCAAGGTGACCACGCTCGCCGTGCTGACGTTCGCGGTCTGGTCCGAACTGCGCAACGATCACGAGGTCACGGCCTTCGGCTGGCGCATCGCGCCCTCGGCCCTGCGCGAGGCGCTCACCGTGAGCACCATGAGCATGGTCCTCGTGGTGGTCGCGACCGTGACAATCGCCCTGACCTCGCCCTTCTCGCTGGACGAGATCCTCTTCGAGGTGGTCTCCGCCTTCGCGACGGTGGGCCTCTCCACCGGCATCACCGCCCGGTTGGTGCCCGCACACCAGGTCATCCTCATCGTGCTCATGTTCGTGGGGCGTCTCGGACCCGTGACCCTCGGATCGGCCCTCGCGATGCGCACGCGCGAGCCGGCCATCCGGCACCCCCACGCGACCATTCCGATCGGGTGACCCCGGCGTGCTATAGACTCTGCACGGCCCCGCACACGGCTCGCCAGCCCCGGCCAAGGAGAACGATGGATCTGCAACCCCGCGGTCACGAGAAGGTGGAACTCCTGCTCGCCAAGGGGGTGACGATCCCCAACCCCCTGAGCCTCGACATCGCGCCGGAGGTCGACGTCGACCGGATCTCGGCGGACGGAGTGACGATCCACCCGGGTTGCCGCATCAGGGGTGCCGAGACCGTCCTCTCGGCGGGTGTGACCCTCGGCGCGGAAGGGCCGGTGACGATCGACTCCTGCCAGCTCGGTCCGCAGGTGGAGCTGAAGGGGGGCTACTTCGCGTCCTCCGTGTTCCTCGAGAAGGCCAACATTGGCCTCGGCGCGCACGTCCGCGAGGGGACCATCCTCGAGGAGGAGGCGGGAGGCGCCCATTGCGTCGGGCTGAAGCAGACCATCCTGTTCCCGTTCGTGACACTGGGCAGCCTGATCAACTTCTGCGACTGTCTCATGGCCGGCGGCACCAGCCGGAAGGACCACAGCGAGGTCGGCTCGTCCTACATCCACTTCAACTTCACGCCGGACGGGAACAAGACCACGGCCTCACTCTTCGGCGACGTCCCGCGGGGGGTGATGCTCGATCAGCCCCCGATCTTCCTGGGTGGACAGGGAGGGGCGGTCGGCCCCGTGGTGACGGGCTTCGGCGTCGTCGTGGGGGCGGGCTCGATCCTTCGCGATGACATCGAGGAGGACGGCGTCCTCGTGCTTAGCAAGGGACTGACCGGGGTGAAGCGGCCCGTCACCCCCCGGGCCTACAGGCATCTCGACCGCATCGTGGCGAAAAACGTCCGCTACCTGGCCAACCTGGTGGCCCTCGAAACCTGGTACCGCACGGTCCGTCAGCCGTTCTTCGCGCGTCAGGAGTTCGGCCCCCTGGTCTACGAGGGCGCGCTGCGCGCCCTGGCGTCCGCCCGGAAGGAACGAACCAAGCGACTGGCCGCCCTCGTGGCCACGGTCACGCCCGACGACGCGGCACGCCGTGAACTCCGCGAGCGGATCGGCGACCTGCTGGCGATCTTCGACTCCCCGGACGTTCCCGACGGTTCCGCCTTCCTCGCGGCTCTTCCCGACGGCGCCGCCGGCTACCTCGAGATGATCCGCTCCCTGCCGCCCGAGGTCGCCGCCGCGGGCGTCCACTGGCTCCAGGGCATCGTCGACGGACTCTGCGCCAGGGCGGACGACCTGCTGCCGTCCATTCCGGCCACGAAAGCGGCGCTGCGTGACATCATCCTGCCGCTGCTGGATGAATCAGATGAGCCGATGGATGACGAAAACCTGATCGACTACGGCCTGGACTCGGTGCGCATGATGGCGCTGGCCGCCCGCTGGCGCAAAGTGCACGGCGATATCGACTTCGTGATGCTGGCGAAAAATCCCACCCTCGACGCCTGGTGGGCGCTGCTCTCCCGCGAGGTGAAGTGATGGTCGGGTTCGATTTTACCGGCAAAACCGTCTGGGTAACGGGCGCGGGTAAGGGCATCGGTTACGCGACGGCACGGGCGTTTGTTGAAGCGGGCGCGCAGGTCACCGGATTCGACCTGGCCTTCCCGCAGGAAGCGTATC
>JALHDK010000228.1 GCA_022838965.1 Actinomycetales bacterium
AGGTACGTGTTCAACACGAAGACGACGGGGGACATGCGGTGGAGCGCGGGCGGTACTTCGACGTGGAGCCGCACTCGCCAGTGCGGCGTGGCGCCGAGAGAGGCGAGCCGAGCGTCGAGCTGTCGAACGAGCTTTGCCAAGCCGTGGGCGGACGGCGAGCCGGTACGCAGTGGAGCGACCACGGGGTCCATCGGGTCGACGGCCATGAGCGCGAGCAACAACTCGCAGGCATCCCTGAAGGGCGTGCCGTACTGGCGCGACACCTTCTGGCGCTGCTCGTCGGACGGAACGTCGACGGGAATGCTGTGAAGGAGTCCTTGAAGAGACCGTCGGCACTGAGCGATGACCAGCGCCGCCCCGCCCGGAGCGGCGGCCAGCGCACCGATGAAGGCCGGATGTCGCCAAGCAGCGTTGCCCAGCGCCCGCATCGTGAGCCCCGCCAATGCAGCATCGAAGTTGTCGCCTTGGCCATGACGCTGAAGGCGATCAAGCAGTCGCTGAAGAAGCGTGGCGCGTTCGCCGACTCCATCCCCGACGAGGTTGGCGAGCATGGCGGCCGTCTTCCGGTAGAGGGGAACCGGCGGCCCGACGTTGACCGGCATTCGTTCATCGCCTGCCACGTCATCGAGCTGAAGGAGCCAGCCCACGACCTCCGGTGGCGCATCTTCGTGGAGCAGCGCCAACACCTCGAGAGCGCGCGGTATGTCGTGAACGATGAGCTCGGCCGGCAACGCATCCAGCAACTGCGTACAGAAGCTCGGGAAGACGCGCTGAACGCTGGCCGGAGCGGTCGAGAGGCTTCGTCCCTGTGACCAGCAGGCGCGCGTCACGGCGAAGAGAAACCTCGCGTACTTCTCGTCACCGAGGCGATGAAGAGATCGCGTGGCATCGACGAAATCCGCAGTCCCTCTCTGCTCCCACGGCATGTACTCAAGAGCCAGGGGCTCGCGGGTCAACGCCGTCGTGGCTGCCTCGCCTCCCTTGACCCACTTGGCCTCGACCCTGGCGAACGGTGAGTCGTCCGGGGAGGCCGGCTCCACGGAGAGTTCGTAGCTGTTGTCGAGACCGTACCGGTAGGACAACCGCAGCCGCGCCCGGACGTCGTGGTCGAGCGGGAACGCGGGCGAGTCGAGCCGCGCCTCCCACGCGACAGGGCGGCGTCCCTGGCGACCCACGAGCAGCGGGAAGGAGAACCACCGATGGCCGCGTCCAAGGGTCAGGTCCTCCGGCACCGTGAATTGCACGGCGTCGCCGAGGAACGGGTCGACGAACGTGCCGCGCTCAAGCAACGGCAGCTCACCGAAGTGGCCGTCGCGCACGACCTCGAGCGAGAGCTCGGGCAGCCACTCGCGCCACGTGAGCGAGCCAGTGTCCAGCCGGAGCAGGCACTCACGCGCGCCCGAGGCTATCGCCTGCGACGTGACCACCGTTCGCCGACGCAACCACGCTGCGAGGGGAGACACCAAGGTGACTCGCTGGGCTTCGGGCCCCTTCCTCCCCTGGCCGACGTCGAACTCGACGGCCAAGTCCCGCCGAAGCACCACCCCGTCGGGGACCTGGACGGAGTTGATGTGAAAGAACACATCCGTGCTTCCCTCGTCGGGATGGATGAACCCGAAGCCCTTCTCCTCGTTGAAGAGCTTGAGTCGGCCGGTCTGCCGCCCCGTACCCTGAAACCGTTGGTAGTCGCAGGGGCCGCCGATCAGCACCGCACGGGCCTTGCCGAACTCCGAGAGTGCATTCCTCACGCTGTGATCGAGTCGCCCGATCCATCGCGCCGCCTCGCCGTCGAACCACGCAGGGTCCTCGAAGAACTCCACGACGTCGGGCGTCGCCCGCTGGCTCGACGGGACCTGTACGAAGATCGAGCCACCACGCGCTACGAGCGCACCGATCTTGCCGCTGCGAAGGAGGTCTTCGACGACGCGCTCCTGGAACTCTGGAGCCAGCGTGCTCAGCTCTCGTTCGACCAGCATCCGCGCGTAGGCGCGGAGGATATGCGGCCAACCGAGCGTCTCCAGTTGCTCGTCGGGCGGAAGCGGCGGCTTGCGCTCCCAGTAGATCCCGCGCGACGACGAGTGCGCCTGCTCGAGCTTCTTGTCGTGACGGGCGGTGAGCACGGTCAGCGAGACGCCGCCGAACTCCGTGTCGACAACGACCACCGACTCACCCGCGCGAGGTCCGCGATCACCCGCGGCCGACGCCCAGGACATCGAGGCCGCGACGCTCCTCCACACCGGAACCGGGCGATGGAACGAGCCCCCGAACGCGCTCCGCAGGCTTCGCTGCGAGAACTCATCGACGGCATCAGGGACGGCGTAGGCGACCCGCGCATCGGTCGCCACCTGAAGTTCTGACGCGAGGCTCCCCAGCAAGCGGTCCGCCGCCAAGGCGAGCATCCCTGCGTCGGCCTGATCGCCCGCGTCCAAGACGTCGCCGGTGGCTCGCAGCGATCGACCGGCAGCGCCGAGGACCAACTCTCGGTCCGTGCGTCCCTCAAGCCAGTCGACGCCACCCGCTTCGCCCGGCACATCGAGCGCCAAAGCCCACGGCGCCGACAGCAGTGGAAGGCCCTGCTCCGCGCTGACGTGCAGGGAGGCGGTGCCAAGCTCGATGCCGAGCCTAGCGCCGTCCGGGAGTAATACAGCGGCGTGCTCTCGGCGCTCGACGTTGGGGTTCACACTGCAGCGCTGGAGGATCTGCCGAGCCATCTGCGTGGCGAGGGGCGTCAGCCCGGCCAGGTCGGCGAACGCGCGGTCCGCCCCACGAAGCGAGGTCTCCAAGCCGTCGATCGCGATGCCGATCCCCCGCTGAGGCTGGAGCCGTTCCGAGGTGGGCCGCAC
>JALHDK010000229.1 GCA_022838965.1 Actinomycetales bacterium
TGGTCTACGCCGTGATCGTGGACCGCTCTCCCTTCGAGAAGCCGGCGAAGGCGCTGATCTTCCTTCCGATGGCGATCTCGATGGTCGGCGCCGGGATCATCTGGAAGTTCGTCTACGACTACAAGCCCACCAACAGGCCACAGACAGGCCTCATGAACCAGCTGCTGGTGTGGCTTGGATTCGAGACCCAGCAGTTCCTCCTGAACTGGCCGATGAACACGTTCTACCTGATCGCGGTCATGATCTGGATCCAGTCCGGTTTCGCCATGACGATCCTGTCAGCGGCGATCAAGGCGATCCCGGACGAGATCATCGAGGCCGCCAGGCTGGACGGCGCCGGCGCGTGGCGCATGTTCAGGTCGGTGACCGTCCCGTCCATCAGGCCGGCGCTGGTCGTGGTTCTCACGACGATTGCGATGAGCACCCTCAAGGTGTTCGACATCGTCTACTCGATGACCGGCGGCAACTTCCGGACGTCCGTCGTGGCCAACGAGTTCTACATCCAGAGCTTCCGCACAGGTCAGCGTGGCATCGGTGCAACACTCGCGGTGCTGCTCTTCGTCATCATCATCCCCCTGGTGATCTACAACATCCGCCAGATGAAACTCTCGGAGCAACAGCGATGACCACCACCACCCCGCCGGTCACTCCGGTACAGCCGCGCAAGCTGACCAAGGCAGAGCTCAGGGCGATCGAGGCCAAGAACCGGCTCAGTTCACCGTGGGCCACGGCCGCGGCGATCGTCATCGCCACACTGTGGACCATCCCGACCTTCGGGTTGTTCGTCACGTCCTTCCGGCCGGCGGCGGACATCCGGACCAGTGGATGGTGGACGTTCTTCCGCAACCCGCAGGTGACCTTCGAGAACTACGTGGACGTGTTCACCCGTGGCACCAACAGCTTCGGCAGCGCGTTCGTGAACACCGTGGTCATCACGCTGCCGGCAGTGATCATCCCGATCACCCTCGCGCTGCTGGCCGCCTACGCCTTCGCCTGGATGGAGTTCCCGGGACGGAACTGGCTCTTCGTCGCGATCTTCGCCCTCCAGATCGTTCCCATCCAGATCACCCTGATCCCCCTGCTGACCCAGTACAACAACTGGGGCATCACCGGGTCCTACTGGCCGATCTGGTTGTCCCACACGATCTTCGCCCTCCCCCTCGCCATCTTCATGTTGCACAACTTCATGATGGACATCCCGCGATCGCTGATCGAGGCTGCCCGCGTGGATGGTGCTGGGCACGTGAAGATCTTCTTCCAGGTGTTGTTCCCACTGCTCGTCCCGGCCATCGCGGCCTTCGGGATCTACCAGTTCCTCTGGGTGTGGAACGACCTCCTCGTCGGTCTGGTCTTCGGCTCCAGTCCCAACGTCTCGCCGTTGACCGTCCGGCTGGCCGATCTCACCGGTACGCGTGGCTCCGACTGGCACATCCTGTCAGCAGGAGCGTTCATCGCGATGGTCGTGCCGGTGGCGGTCTTCCTGGGACTGCAGCGCTACTTCGTGCGCGGCATGCTCGGCGGCGCCGTCAAGGGCTGACATCGGACGGGGCCCCGCAGCACACGACTGCGGGGCCCCGTACCCTGACAGCCGCCGGCGTCGCTGTCCGTAGAATGGCGGGGATGTCACTGCCCCCGCCCCTGACCGCCGTCCCGCTCGTTCCCGGCCCCGGCACGGATCCCGCGACCAGCCTGAACCTCTCCCAGGACGGCGCCCTCATCCGGCGGTCCATCCTCCCCGGCGGGATCCGCGTCCTCACCGAGGACATCCCGGCAACCCGTTCCGCCGCAGTGGGCGTGTGGGTGGCGGTGGGCTCGCGCGACGAGCAGGCGGAGCACGCAGGCGCTACCCACTTCCTCGAACACCTGCTGTTCAAGGGGACCGCCACCCGGAGCGCCTGGGACATCGCTGCGGCCTTCGACGCCGTCGGGGGCGAGGCGAACGCCTCCACCGCCAAGAACCACACCTGCTACCACGCGCGCGTCCTCGATGTCGACCTTCGCCTGGCCACCGAGGTTCTCATGGACATGGTCACGTCCTCACGTCTCGCGCCGGACGACGTCGAGACGGAGCGGGAGGTCATCCTCGAGGAGTTGGCCATGGCGCTGGATGACCCCGCCGACGTCGTCCACGAGCGATTCACCGAAACCGTGCTCGCCGGCCATCCGCTGGGCCGTCCGATTGGCGGCACGCCGGGCACCATCGCGGCGCTCTCGCGCGAGGCGATCCTCGCCCACTACCGCTCCACCTACGTACCGGCGGAACTCGTCGTCACCGCTGCGGGGCGAGTCAGCCATGACGCCGTCTGTGACGCGGTCCTCGAAAGCGCGCGCGCCGGCGGATGGGTCCTCGACGACGGCGCCGCGCCGGCTCCGCGCCATGACACCGATCCCGCGATCTACGCGCCCCCCATGACCGTCGCCGTGCCGCGGGCCACCGAGCAGGCGCACGTCATCATCGGCGGACGCGGCACCTCCAACTCCGACCCTCGTCGCTTCGCCCTCGCGGTGGCCTCCACCATCCTCGGCGGCGGGATGAGCTCCCGGCTCTTCCAGGAGATTCGGGAGAAGCGCGGCCTGGCCTACGCCACCTACTCCTTCACCGCCGGGTACGCGGAGGGCGGACTGTTCGGCGCCTACGCGGCCTGCGCGCCCGGCAAGGTGGCGTCGGTCATCGACCTGGTGCGGGCCGAGCTCGGGCGCCTCGCGACCGAGCCGGCATCGGAGGAGGAGGTGCGGCGGGCCGTCGGACAGATCTGCGGGAGTTTCGTCCTGGGCTCCGAGGACACCGGATCACGCATGACGCGGCTGGGCCTCGCCGAGGTGGTGACGGGGCGGTTGCTG
>JALHDK010000230.1 GCA_022838965.1 Actinomycetales bacterium
GCGCCTCCGACGCCGAACTGGACGAGCTTCGGGCCCGTGACGTGGACACGGACACGGACGCGGGGCTGGCGGAGTACTCGCGGCTGATGGCGGACTGGGCGGCGGCCTGCGCGGCGAACACCGGTGATCTCCTCGGCCACGTCGACACCGAGTCCGTCGCGCGGGACCTCGACATCCTGCGGGCGGTGGTGGGTCGCTCCCCGACGCTCGACTACCTGGGGTACTCCTACGGCACCTTCCTCGGTGCCGTGTACGCGGACCTCTTCACCGGGCGCGTCGGACGCTTCGTCCTGGACGGCGCCCTGGATCCGTCACTCAGCCTCTCCGAGCTCGCCCTCGGACAGGCGGAGGGTTTCGAGAACGCCCTGCGCGCCTACATGGCCGACTGCCAGGCGTCCCGGGACTGTCCGTTCGCCGGGAGTGTCGACGACGGACTCGCCCAGATCCGCCGGCTGCTGGAGGTCGCGCGGTCCACGCCCCTCCCGACGGCCGATCCCGCCCGCCCGCTCACCCGGTCGCTCGCGATCTCGGGCCTCGTCCTTCCCATGTACGAGTCGGCGATCTGGCCGCAGCTGACCTCCGCTCTCGACGCGGCGATCAACCGGAACGACGGCACCCAGCTGCTCTACTTCGCGGACCTCGGCGCCGGCCGCCTCCCGGACGGGAGCTACGAGGACAATTCGAACGAGGCGTTCATGGCGATCAACTGCCTCGACTACCCGGTGGAGGGCACCCTCGCGGACTGGAAGGCCGAGGCGGCGCGGATGAAGGAGATCTCGCCCACCCTCGGGGATGCGCTCGCGTGGACGGAGATCACCTGTGACGTGTGGCCGTACCAGTCGGCCCGGTCCCGGGAGACCATCGCCGCTGCCGGCTCCGCGCCGATCCTCGTGATCGGGACCACCGGAGACCCGGCCACGCCGTACCAGTGGGCGGTGGACATGGCCGCACACCTGGACAACGGGCACCTGCTCACGTTCGACGGGAACGGGCACACCGCGTATGGGCGTTCCAACGAGTGCATTGCCGGCGCGGTCGACCGCTTCCTGACCACGGGCGTCCTCCCCCCCAGGGACGCGACCTGCTGAGCCGCGTTTGGCTCGCACGCCGGGGTCCGGCTACAATCGGACGCGCCACCGCCGCCTTAGCTCAGTCGGCAGAGCGATTCACTCGTAATGAATAGGTCAAGGGTTCGATTCCCTTAGGCGGCTCCACCTGTTGGGAGGTCTGAAGTGGACGCGGTCATCGCGGTACTTCCCACTCTCGGCCTCATGCTCCTGTTCGGCTTCGTGCTGCGGGCAATTCTTCGCGCAGATCGTGCCGAACGGAAGGCAGTGCACCACCTCGAACAGGAACGCCTGGCAGCGGGGACGTCCCCGGCCGAGGGAGACGCCCCGCGCACGGTGAACTGAACATTTCCCGGCTGAGGATCGCGGGCTTCCGGCCCCACGGGCACATTCCGGCGGAGTGGCCCACCACGTCCGGGTTTCCCGCCGGGTTCGGAGAAATGCCAATGCTGGTTGCTGACAAACCCTCCGCGTGCCATTTATGGTTGGGGTGCTCCACCATTACCAACCCCAGGAGGCACCGAAATGGCAAAGAAGTCGGTCGTCCAGCTTCTCGACGATATCGACGGGTCGCTCGCCACGCAGTCCGTGTCGTTCGCGTTCGACGGCGTGAGCTACGAAATCGACCTCAACGACGCGCACGCCGCCGAAATCCGGGACGCGTTCGCCCCGTGGATCGCCCGGGCGCAGCGCATCGGCGGCCGCAAGGCCACCCGCAGCGCGGCTGCTCCCGCGCCATCCGGCTCGGACGCGGCCAAGATCCGTGAGTGGGCGCGTGCCCGCGGCATCGAGGTCTCGGAACGTGGCCGGATTCCCGCCGAGGTCAGGAACGCGTACCTTCGCGAGATGGGCCACTGATCCGCGCCCGTGCGGCAGGATGATCACCATGGTGTACAAACTCGTACTGCTCCGTCATGGCGAGAGCGACTGGAACGCAAAGAACCTGTTCACCGGCTGGGTCGATGTCCCGCTGTCCGAGAAGGGCGTCGAGGAGGCGATCCACGGCGGCACGCTGCTGAGCGAGGCCGGCATTCTCCCTGACATCGTGCACACCTCGCTGCTCCGGCGGGCCATCAGCACCGCGAACCTCGCACTGGACAAGGCGGACCGGCACTGGATCCCGGTCAAGCGCAGCTGGCGGCTCAACGAACGCCACTACGGCGCCCTCCAGGGCATGAACAAGAAGGAGATCCGCGAGCGCTACGGTGACGAGCAGTTCATGCAGTGGCGGCGCTCCTACGACATCCCGCCCCCGCCGATCGAGCCGGGTTCAACCTGGTCGCAGGATCAGGACCCCCGGTACGCCGGCGAACCCATCCCCCTGACCGAGTGTCTCAAGGACGTCCTCGAGCGCGCCCTGCCCTACTGGGAGGCCGAGATCGTCCCGGACCTCAGGGAAGGGAGGACGGTCCTCGTAGCGGCGCACGGCAACTCCCTGCGCGCCATCGTCAAACTGTTGTTCGCCGTGCCGGACGACAAGATCGTCGACGTCGAGATCCCCACCGGCAACCCGCTGGAGATCGACCTGGACGCCGACCTGAAGCCGGTCGCCGCCCGCTATCTGGACGAGGGGCGGGCGCAGGCCCTGCCGCAAATCGCGTGAGCGGGCCGGCGCAAGACGCCGTCTTCATGCGGCGGGCCATCGATCTGGCCCTCAGCCGCATGGGCGAGACCTGGCCCAATCCGGCGGTGGGCTGCGTCCTGGTCAAGGACGGGGTCGTGCTGGCCGAGGCGGCGACGGCGC
>JALHDK010000231.1 GCA_022838965.1 Actinomycetales bacterium
GACCTCGACGCCAACTGGGAGGTGCTCGGCGAGGCGGTCCAGTCCGCGATGCGCGCTGCCGGGATCGCCGGGACCCCCGGCATGGAGGACCCCTACGAGCGGCTCAAGGACCTCACCCGCGGCCGGCGGGTGGACGGGCCGGCGCTGCGGGAGTTCGTGGCGGGGCTGGGGTTGCCCGACGACGTCGCTGCCCGGCTGCTGGCGTTGAACCCGGCGTCGTACACGGGGCTGGCAGCCCGCCTGGTGCGCCACCTGGAGGAGTGAGGCGGCAACCGCCCGGCCGTGCAACCGCGGGAAACCGGCCGTGCAACCGCGGGAAACCGGCCGTGGCAACCGTGGCAACCGATACAGTCGCCCGGCGGTGTATCGCAAACCGCCGGAGATCGCCGGCCGTCCGGCCACTCCCCAACCCCTCCACCAGCAGTTTCGCGAGTGCGTGGTCGGCAGGGAGCTCCGTCATGCGATACAGCGTGCGCGGGGAACCCGGCGACTGTATCGCAAGAGCCCGGGCACGTCCTGGCTCAGGAGCTCACCTCGCGCAGCAGCCCGGTGGCGACGTCGAACACGAAACCCCGCATACGGTCCCGGTGCGGGATGAACGGGCTCGCCTGGATGCGGGCGATGGACTGGCGGACGTCCTCGTCGAGGTCCGGGAATGCCTCGGCCGCCCATTCCGGCTTGATGCCGGTCTCCTCTTGGATGGCACGCTTGAAGCCGTCATCGGTGAAGGTGAGCATGCCGCAGTCGGTGTGGTGGATGAGGATGATCTCCCGGGTGCCCAGGAGGCGCTGGCTGATGGCGAGGGACCGGATCTCGTCGTCGGTGACCACACCGCCGGCGTTGCGGATCACGTGTGCCTCTCCCTCGGCCAGGCCGAGGATGCCGTAGACGTTCAACCGGGCGTCCATGCAGGCCACGACGGCCACTCCCCTGGACGGCGGGAGCGGGAGCGGGCCGGTGAAGGACTCGGCGTAGCGGGCGTTGTTGGCGAGCAGAGCGTCGGTGACGGACATGCCGCAACCCAACCGTGCGCGGTCCCCTCAGGGCAACGGGCGGTCCAGATCGTGGGACCTAGGTCCCGTACGGTGGGGTCGGAGTGTGGGAGCCACTGGGTGCGAACCACTCCATGCGAACCACTCAGCGGGCTCTGGTTCGCATCCTGACGGAATGCCCGGCCGAGTCACCTGTCAATGCGACGTCCAGCGAACCACAGGGTCATGGCAACACGTGAGTGGTTCGGTTGCCAGCGGCAACGGGCCGGAAAGTCCCTGGCCTGCGCCCTACTCCACCGCCCGCGCCCTACTCCACCGCCCGCGCCCTACTCGACCGCCCGCGCGCGCAGCAGCACCAGCTGGTCCACGCCCAGCAGCGGGGACTGGATGCCCACCTCACCGAGGGCCCTCCCGGTCAGCCGCACGCCCTCCTCGCCCCAGGGCGGCGCCCACGGGCCGTGGGCGACGGCGTCGCCGGGCGCCTGGGCGGTGACGTGGTAGACGACGTCGGGGGCCAGACCGGGCAGCGTCACCCGCCCGGGCGGCCATGTGAGGGTGTGGCCGAGGGCCGAGAGCCGGAACAGCGCCTCGCGCCGGTCGGCGGCGACGACGCCCTCCAGGTCCAGCACCGGGTTGCCGAGGTCGGCGTGCACCACGTCCCCGGAGTGCAGCAACCCCCGCACCTCCTTGTGGAGCGCGATCCAGGCGCGCAGCGCCGCGACGTCGTCCGGGCGCGCGGAGGTCAGGTCCCACTCCACCCCCATGTGGCCCCACATCGCGGTGCCGGCGCGGAAGGCCAGCTCATGGCTGCGCCTGGTGGTGTGGTCCGCCCCCGAGCCCACGTGCGTCCCCATCAGCTCCGGCGGCAGCGTGAGGCCGGTCCAGCGGACCATCCGGTGGCGTTCGTGGGCGTCGATGCAGTCCGAGACCCAGACGCGGTCCGTGTGCTCGATGACGCCGAGGTCCACCCGGCCGCCCCCGCCGGCGCAGGACTCGATCTCGAGGCCCGGGTGGCGGGCCTTCAGCTCGGCCAGCATCCGGTGGAACGCCTGCGTCTGGGCGTGCACCCCGGGGCGTCCCGACGGCGTGTGGCCGGCGTCCACGAGGGCACGGTTGTGGTCCCATTTCAGGTACGCGATGCCGTACTCCGCGACGAGGGCGGAGATCCGGTCCAGCACGTACGCCCAGGCCTCGGGGTGGCCGAGGTCCAGCACCTGCTGGTACCGGGAGTCCGGCCCGGGGCCGTGGTTGGTCTGCAGCACCCACTCGGGGTGAGCACGGGCCAGGTCGGAGTCCGGGTTGATGGCCTCCGGCTCGAACCACAGGCCGAACTCCATGCCCAGCTCCCGCACCCGGTCCACCAGCGGGTGGAGCCCGGCCGGCCCCCAGACGCCCTCGTCCACGAACCAGTCCCCGAGACCCGCATGGTCGCTGCGGCGGTGGCGGAACCAGCCGTCGTCCAGGACGTAGCGCTCGATACCCAGTTCTGCGGCCCGCTCCGCGAGTTCGAGGAGCTTCGGCAGGTCCATGTCGAAGTACACGGCCTCCCACGTGTTCAGCAGCACCGGGCGGGGGCGCACCGGGTGCTGCGGCCGGGCGCGGAGGAAGCGGTGGAAGCGGTGGGAGAACGCGTCCAGGCCGTCCCCCCACGAGCCGTAGAGCCACGGTGAGGCGTAGGTCTCGCCCCGCGCGAGGCGCACCTCCCCCGGCAGCAGCAGTTCCCCGCCCCGCAGCAACCGCCACCCGGTCTCGTCGTGCTCCGCGCTCAGCACCTGGTTGCCGGACCAGCCGAGATGCACCCCCCACACCCGGCCCTC
>JALHDK010000232.1:0-1174 GCA_022838965.1 Actinomycetales bacterium
GACCCGATGTGCGCGGACATCTCCTACCCCGGCTTCTTCGACGACCTGGCAGGCCTGCTGTGAGGACCTTCGAGCTGTTCGGCCACCACATCTCCTACTCCGCCTCGCCGGTGATCCACCGGGCGGCGCTCCGCCACCTCGGGCTGCAGGATCTCTACGACTACGTGCTGACCGACGTGAGCCCCGCCGACTTCCCCCGGGAGATCGAGCGCTTCCGGGACTCCGGCGCCGGAGCGAACGTCACCCAGCCCCACAAGCGGATGGCCGCCGCGGCCTGCGACGAACTCACCGAGGACGCCGAGCTCACGCGGGCGGTGAACACGATCGTCCGCACCGGCCGCCACCTCGCCGGCCACAACACGGACGTCCCGGCCCTCATGGACGAGATCAGGCTGCTGTGCCCCGACGGCGTCCGCCGGGCCATCGTCCTCGGCAGCGGAGGGGCGTCCCAGGCGGTCCAGTTCGCCCTGTTCCGCATGGACGCCGCGGTCACCGTCGCCCAGCGCCGCGACGGCTCGCTCCGGAACGTGGGCACCCTCCTCCCGACCGCGGACCTGCTGGTCAACGCCACCCCGATCGGGACGTCCAGCAACGAGTCGCCGATCGATCCGGCCGATCTGCACCCCGACGTCGCCGTCCTCGACCTCGTCTACCGTCCCACCCCGACGACGCTCGTGGAGGACGCCCGCGCGATCGGGGCGCGGGCCCGGAACGGCGGCGGTCTGCTGGTCGGCCAGGCGTGGCGCTCCCTGGCGTTGTGGCTGGCGCAGGACGGCATCACGGTTGGGCCGGAGATCGCCGAGCCCATGCTCGTGGCGCTGCTGGAGGAGCTGGGGGCCGATGTCGTCTGACCTCGTGATCGTGGGGCTGCCGGGGTCCGGCAAGTCCTCCGTGGGCCGTCTCCTCGCCACCGCCACGGACCGGCGCTTCCTCGATCTCGACGAGGAGTTCGCCCGGGTCCATGGCACCACCCCGGACCGCTACATCGCCGCCCACGGGGAGGCGGCCTTCCGGGCCGCGGAGGCGGTGGTCGCGCGCGCCGCCGCGGACCTGTCGGACACCGTGATCGCCACGGGCGGCGGCGCGGTCATCGATCCGGTCTCGCGGTGGAAGCTCTGGCACGCGGGTCCGGTGATCTGGCTGGACGCCCCGGACGAGGTGCTCGCCGCCCGGC
>JALHDK010000232.1:1198-4661 GCA_022838965.1 Actinomycetales bacterium
CCAGCTCGCCCTGCGGCGCACGGAGAGGGAGCACTTCTATCGGGCCGCTGACCTCACCGTCGCAGGCGAGGCCACCGTCGAGCAGGCCGCCGGCGCGGTGCTGGACTGGCTGCAGACCCACGGCGATGCCACCCCCGCCACGCGCCGCCTGCTCGAGGTCACGGTGCGGCGCGATCACCCGATGGGCCCGCGCACCGGCCAGATTCTCTTCGGGGAACGCCTCTCCCCCGCGAGTCTCGCCGACCTGGTCGCGCGGTACTCCACCGGCATCCCGGTCGTGGTCGCCGACCAGAACGTCATGGACCTGCAGCCCGGCATCGTCACCGCGTTCCCGGCGCAGCGCCGCCTCCTCATCGATGCCGGCGAGCACAACAAGCGGCTCGCCAGCGCCGAGGCGATGCTGGAGTTCGCGGCGGAGGCCCACGCCGAGCGCGGTGACGCCTGGGTGGCCATCGGCGGGGGCACCACCGGCGACCTCGTCGGCACCGCGGCCGCCCTCTACATGCGGGGCGCCCCCCTTTTCCAGGTGCCGACGACGTGGCTCGCCATGGCCGACGCCGCCATCGGCGGCAAGGTGGGAGTCGACCTGTCCGCTGCGAAGAACGCCGCCGGGGCCTTCTGGCCGCCGGTGGCCGTGGTCGCCGACCTCGCGACCCTCACCACCCTCAGCCAGGACCGGCTCCGCGACGGGCTCGGAGAGTCCCTGAAGTGCGGGATCATCGGGGACCCCTGGCTTTGGCAGCTCATCCGGACCTCGGGGCGGGCCGCTCTCGCCACCGGACCCGAGGCGGACCTCGCTGCCCGCTACGCGATGGTGGAGCGTGCGGCGCTGCTGAAGATCGGCGTCGTCGACCGCGACCCGTTCGAGGCGGGTGAACGCCGCACCCTGAACCTCGGCCACACGATCGGCCACGCCCTCGAGGTGGAGTCCCGCTACACGCTCCCCCACGGCCAGGCCGTGGTGCTGGGGACCCGCGCCGTCGCCCGCATGGCGGTCGGGCGCGGCGCATCCCCCGACCTCGCCGCGGAGATCGACGACGTCGTCGCGAGCCTCGGCTACGCGATGCGGCGGGCGTTCGACCCGGCCGCGGTGATGCGGGCCCTGCGCGGTGACAAGAAGGTGCACGCGGGCCGGCTGCGGTGGATCCTCCCCGAGGCGATCGGGCGCGTCCGCCAGGTGGACGACATCACCGACGCGGAGATCGCGGCCGCCCTCGCGCACATCAGGATCCCCTGATGCGCATCCTGTTGCTGAACGGCCCCAACCTGGGACGACTCGGGATGCGGCAGCCCGAGATCTACGGCACCACGACGCTCGCGGAGATCGAGGCCGCCGCGGCCGAGCGGGCCGGCGACGCCGGACACAGCCTCAGCGCCTTCCAGACCAACCACGAGGGCGCGATGATCGACCGTCTCGAGCAGCGCGACTACGACGCCGTGGTGATCAACCCGGGTGCGTGGACCCACTACTCCTGGGCGCTGCGCGACGCGCTCGCGGCCTGCGACGTGCCGGTGGTGGAGGTGCACATCTCGGACGTGAACGCACGCGAGGACTTCCGGCGGATCAACGTGCTGGTCGGGGTGGTGGCGCACTCCGTGGTGGGGCGGGGCTGGCGCGGCTACCTCGACGCGGTCGACTGGCTGGCGGAGCACGCCTGAGAACCGCCGCCGCCGTCCGGGAACCGCGCCCGCCCGACCGGACTACTTCCCGAGCCGGCGCTCCCGCTGGCCGTAGTCCCGGAGGGCGCGCAGGAAGTCGACGCGCCGAAAGTCCGGCCAGTAGGTCTCGCAGAAGTAGACCTCCGAGTGAACCGACTGCCAGAGCAGGAAGCCGCTCATGCGCTGCTCCCCCGAGGTCCGGATGATGAGGTCGGGGTCCGGCTGGCCCGCGGTGTAGAGGTGGTCGGCGATGTCGTCGACGGACAGGACGCTGGCGGCCTCCTCGATCGTCATGCCCTTCTCGGCCATTTCGCGCAGCAGTGCCCGGACCGCGTCGGTGATCTCGTGGCGTCCCCCGTAGCCGATGGCCACGTTGACGTTCAGGCCGCGGCGCACGCGCGCGACGTTCCGGGCCTCGGCCGCGGTGAGGCGCGTGGCGACGTCGGGCGGGAGCAGGTCGAGGGCGCCGACGACGTGCACCCGCCAGCGGCCATCGTCCGCCAGCTTGTCCACGGCGGTGCAGATGATCTCGAGCAGCTCGCTGACCTCCTCGGGGTCGCGGCCCAGGTTGTCCGTGGAGAGCATCCACAGGGTGACCCGCTCGATGCCCACCTCCGCCGACCACGTCAGCAGGTCCGTGATGTTGTCCGCGCCCTTCCTGTGGCCGTGGGAGACGGGCTCGCCCAGGGCCCGTGCCCAGCGGCGGTTGCCGTCCAGCATCACCGCGACATGCATCGGCAGCCGGGCGGGGTTCAGGTTGCGGGCGAGCCGCCGTTCGTAGAGGTTGTACAGCAGACCGCTGCCCACGAGACCTCCTTCGCCCTGACGCAGCAAACCTACCTCCATCCGAAACGTGACGAAGGAGGCTCCGCAACAGTCCGTGCGGGGCTTTCGCGATCGTCCGGCGGCGGGCTACGATGGCGTAAGTTACGGAAGCGTAGGTAAGGAGGTGCGATGAGTACAACGGGCAAGGCACGACCCCGTCGGGGCCATGCACGCGAGGTCGCAGAGGCCGCGCGGGACGCCGTCGACATGGCTCGGGACGCCGTCGGCACCGCCCAGGATGCGGTGACCGGAGCGTTCGATCGTCTGGAGGACGCCGCGGGACGCGTCGTCGCCACGGTGAAGCCGAACGCGGGAACGGCGCCGTTGGCGCTGATCGCCGGAATCGTCCTCATCGTCCTGACACCGGCACCCGACCGCTGGGCCAGCGCGGTGTTCGTTGCCGCGAGCCTGGTGCTCTTCGGCACCTCGGCCGTGTACCACCGCGGCACGTGGTCGCCGCGCACCACACAGCTGCTCCGGCGTCTCGACCACTCCAACATCTTCATCATGATCGCGGGCACCTACACGCCGCTGGCGTGGATGCTCCTCGACCGGGCGACCGCACAGCTTCTGCTCGCAGTGATCTGGTCCGGCGCCCTGGGCGGCGTACTCCTCAAGGTCTTCTGGCTGTCCGCGCCCCGGTGGCTCTACGTGCCGCTCTACGTGGCCCTCGGCTGGGTGGCCGTCTGGTTCCTGCCAGACTTCTGGGCGACGGGCGGACCCGCGCTCGTGGCGCTGATCGCGGCCGGCGGCATCGCCTACACGCTCGGCGCCGTGGTCTACGGCTTCAAGCGCCCCAACCCCTCGCCGCAATGGTTCGGATTCCACGAGATCTTCCACACCGGGACGGTCATCGGGTTCCTGTGCCACCTGGTCGCGGTGTACATGGCCGCCCTCGCCTGAGGTCACCTGGCCGCCCGCGCCTGACAGGCGACCCGCCCGGGGGGATGACGCCGGTCGTCGACCGGCCGCCCCCCGG
>JALHDK010000233.1 GCA_022838965.1 Actinomycetales bacterium
TTCCACGTCCGGCCCCAGGTGGGGCAGTGGCACTGTTTCGGGTGCGGCGAGGGCGGCGACGTCATCTCGTTCGTCCAGCGCACCAACCACATGGGTTTTGCGGAGGCTGTGGAGTGGTTGGCCGATCGCGTGGGGGTGCAGCTCCACTACGAGGACGAGGGCGGTGGGCCGGCCCGCTCGCGCGAGGAGCCGGGACGGCGGCAGCGTCTCGTCGAGGCCAACCTGATCGCGGAGCAGTACTTCCGGGAGGAGCTGCGCGGCGCCGAGGCCATCGTGGGCCGCACGTTCCTCCACAGCCGCGGGTTTGACCAGGCCGCGGCCGACCGCTTCGGGGTCGGCTACGCCCCGAGAGGCTGGGACAACCTCACGAGGCACCTGCGGGGCCGCGGATTCACCGAGGCGGAACTCGCCCTGACCGGACTGTGCAGCCAGGGCCAGCGGGGGCTGTACGACCGCTTCCGGGGCCGGCTGATGTGGCCGATCCGCGACGTCACCGGCACCACGGTCGGGTTTGGGGCGCGCCGGCTCCACGAGGATGACGCCGGTCCCAAGTACCTCAACACTCCCGAGACCGCGCTCTACCGGAAGTCCCAGGTCCTCTACGGACTCGACCTCGCCAAGAAGGCCATCGCCGCGCGTCGGCGCGTCGTCGTCGTCGAGGGCTACACCGACGTCATGGCCGCCCATCTCGCCGGAGTGGACACCGCGGTCGCCACGTGCGGGACGGCCTTCGGGGAGGACCACGTCCGCGTGGTCCGGCGCCTGCTCGGCGACGTGGCGGACGAGTCCGCCGGCGTCGTCTTCTCCTCCCGGGTGACGCGTGGCGGGGAGGTGATCTTCACCTTCGACGGCGACGCCGCCGGTCAGAAAGCGGCGCTCAGGGCGTTCGACGAGGACCAGAGGTTCGCCGCCCAGACCTTCGTGGCCGTGGAACCGAACGGGATGGACCCGTGCGAGCTGCGGCAGGCCCGCGGGGACCAGGCACTCCGCGACCTGGTCGAGTCGCGACAGCCCCTGTTCGCCTTCGCGATCCGCGCGGTGCTCGCGACCGTCGATCTCGGCACCCCGGAGGGGCGCGTCGCCGGCCTGCGGGCGGCGGCCCCGGTGGTCGCCCGGATTCGGGACCGGGCGCTGCGCGCCGAGTACTCCCGGCAACTTGCCGGCTGGCTCGGCATGAACGAGAACGACGTCCGCCGCGCCGTCACCGGCGACGGGCGGGGAGACGGGCGGGGCGAGGAGCGCCCGCGGCGCGTGCCCGCCGTGCAGGAGGACGTCGTGGGCAAGCTCGAGCGGGAGGCGCTCGAGGTCGCCCTCCAGCTTCCGGAGGTGGCGGCGGGCTGCGGTTTCGACGACGTCGGAGGCGAGGCGTTCGTGATCCCCGCCCACCGGGCGGTCCAGGACGCGATCCGCGCCGCGGGCGGCACGGCGGCCGCGGCGGGAGATGTGCCGGGCTGGCTCGAGGCGGTGCGCGCAGGGGCGCCCGGGCCGGTCCAGCGGCTGGTCTCCGGCATGGCGGTTGCCCCGCTGCCCGCGACTGACGAGGTGGCGCTGCGGACCTACGCCGCAGGCGTCATGACCTCCCTGATCCGCATGAGCCTGACCCGGGCGATCGGCGCCCTGAAGAGTGAGCTGCAGCGGGCCGACCCGGCCTCGCCCGCCTACCAGCAGCTCTTCAGCGACCTCATCACCCTGGAGAACCAGCGGCGCGCGCTCACCGAGGAACGCTGACGCCGCGCGCCGGCGGGCTCAGAGCCGCGCCTTCACGTAGGCGTGCAGGTCGGCGAGCGTCACGAGTGAGGCGTAGTCCGCCTCCGGGATGTCGACGTGCAGCTCGGAGTGCAGCCCGATGAGGTAGGTGAGCCAGTCGAGCGAGTCGAGGTCCACCTGCTTGCGCAGCGGCACCGTGTCCCGCAGGTCGGCCTCTTCCACCTCCGGTGCGATCCGGCGCAGGTGTGTGACGAGGATGGTCCGCAGTTCGTCGTCGGTCATGGGCGTCCTTCGAGCGTGTCGGGATGCTGGAGGAGGTCGGCGACGGCGGCGAGGAAGAGCGCTCCCCGGTGTCCGTCGGACACGCGATGGTCCGCGCCGAGGCTGACCGTGACCGTGGGGGCGACGCCCAGGACGCCGTCGTCGACCCACGGACGCGGGGCGATCCGGCCGAACCCGACAATGGCCACCTGCGGCGGCTGGATGATCGGGAACACGGTCTCGACACCCTGGTCACCGAGGTTGGTCACGGTGATGGTGGGATCGGTGATCTCGGACCCGCGGAGCGTGCCGGCGCGCGCCCGCTGCACCAGGTCGGTGAGGGCACCCATCAGGTCCGTCAGGCTCCGGGCGGCGACGTCATGGATCGCCGGCGCCACCAGCCCGCCGCGGCGCAGGGAGATCGCCACCCCGACGTGGGCCGTCGGGGCGGGCCGGTAGGTGTCGTCCACGAAGAACCCGTTGAGGTCCGGGAAGTCCCGCAGCGCCAGGGCGACCGCCTTGAGCTGCAGGACGGCCATCACCATCCTCCCGGTGATCGGCCGGGCCGCGTTCGCCGCGGTGAGCCAGTCGGTGGCGCGCCGCAGGCAGACCGTCTCCGCGAGGTAGTAGTGGGGGATCTCCCGTTTCGAGCGGCTCATGGCGGCCGCGATCGCGCGCCGCATCTCCACCTGGCGGTCGGCGGGGGAGGGGATCTCCGGTCGCGTCGCGGCCTCGACGTCGGCGAGCGTCACGGCACCGCCCGCGCCGGTTCCGGCCACGGTGGCGACGTCGATGCCCAGCTCCGCCGCCCGCCGGCGG
>JALHDK010000019.1:0-6842 GCA_022838965.1 Actinomycetales bacterium
CGACGATGGCGAGGGGGAGGGTGGTGGTGGCGGTCTGGTTGTTGGTGTCGGTGACGGTGAGGGTGACGGTGGTGCTGCCCGCGGTGGTGGGAGTGCCGGTGATGGTGGCACCGTTGACGGTGAGCCCGGTGGGTAGACCGGTGGCCTGCCAGGTGTACGGCGCGGTCCCGCCGCTGGCCTCAAGGTTCGCGGTGTAGGGCTGCCCCACGGTGCCCGACGGCAGCGCCGACGTGGTGATCTGGGGCAGCAACGTGTCGGCGAACCGGTACAGGAACGCGGCCATCGCGTCCCGGGCAACAGGAGCCCACGGCAGGAAGGTGCCGTCGGGGTAGCCGGTCGAGATCCCGGTGGACGCCAGCCAGGTGATCTCCTTGTAGAACGACGTCGAGGGGGTGACGTCAGTGAACGGTGAGGTCGCAGGGGGTGAGAAGGCCGGCTTCCCGGCGAAGCGGTAGAGGAACGCCGCCATCGCATCCCGGTTGATCGGATCCAGTGGCCGGAACGTGCCGTCGGGGTAGCCGGTCGAGATCCCGGTGGACGCCAGCCAGGTGATCTCCTTGTAGAACGAGGTCAAGGGGGTGACGTCAGTGAACGGTGAGGTCGCAGGGGGTGAGAAGGCCGGCTCCCCGGCGAAGCGGTAGAGGAACGCCGCCATCGCGTCCCGGGCGATCGACAGTGACGGCCGGAACTCGCGGTTCCCCGTGATCGGGTCAACCCAGCCGGTGGACACGCCCTCCTCGAACAGCCAGGCGATCTCCTTGTAGAAGAGATGATCGGTGGGGACATCCGTGAACGGCGACACCGGCGGGGGCGTGTAACTCACCGCGGTTCCCACCACCGGCTTGGAAGCCCCTACCGCACCCTGCGACGGCAAGCCCCCCGCCAGCAGCCCCACCGTCAGGAGGACAGCCAGCACAACCCGCCCAGACCAACGCACACCCATCAGACAATCCTCCCAAAACAGACACTCACGACTCTAGGACCACACAACCCGCCACGCCCAAACCGGGACTGTGGGACTGTCGCTGTAGCGGTGTGGGAAGCCGACATGCAGACGATGGCCCCGCCGTATCAGGCGCTGAGGTGTACCGAGAACGACCTGGTGTCGACGAGGCGCTGAGTGCCTTCCGAAGTAGGGGTGGTCGCCCAGATCTCGAGTGTGTAGCGGCCGGGTCCAGCGGGGATCTTGAGAGCGAATGGAACGAATCCTTCATCCGACGCGGTGTTCGGTAGCGTCCCAGAGGCCACCACCCCACCTGCCCTGTGCCGGAGCGACCACGTGAGGTCGTCGAGCGAGGCAGCTTCGCCGCTGACCTCGATCTCATCGCCTGTGACGTAAGCGCCCGGGAGCGGAGCGTCGATCTGAATGGGCGCGAGGACCGCAGCCGGCGGCTGGCGATGCATCGGTGCGGTCCAGTCGAGAGCGCCACCCCACAAGTCCCGGGCTGGGCCGCCGTCGATGAGGAGCAGGACGCTCGCCTCTGGATCGCCTGCGGCCGCAGTCACGGTATACACCAGCTGCTGGGCCATGACTTCGGCAAGGTTCGCGTCGACTCCGGCAGTTTCACCGGCGTCGGTGGAGAGATTCACGACGATCTCGTCGCCTCGCCGCTCCACGCCCAACACGTCGGTGCCGGAGTTCCATGGCGAAGTGCTGTCGGGGTCGGCAGGGCCGATGAGGAACTCCTTCAGAGCCGCTTCCAGCGGATCGCCGGAGGAGCGCCGAGCCTCCCTCGTCAATCGTGGACCATCTGGGGTGTCCATGAGGAAGTAGGCGGTCACGTTGACAGGCTGGTCCGAGCGAGACGGGGAGGCCGTGGCGGTTGTTGCAGGCTCCGACGACGATGGGGGGGTCGGTGAGGTGGTGGGGGTGCCTCGATCACCCGAGCTGCTGTCAGTGCACCCAACGAGAAGGAGAGCCACTGTTGCCGCGCCGAGTGTTCGTGTCAATGGGTGTCGGCAGATCCACGGAGCGGCCTTGTCATCAGTCATCGAACCTCCCCGCCGGGCAAGCACGTCCCGAAGTCGGCCACGAGGAGCGGCGCAGCTCCCTGGCTGGGCGCGAACCGGCGGGCGTGGAGATCGATTCAGAGACCGAAGCCAACACGTCTCGCCTCGGACGCTCCGACGATCACGTACCCGACCGCTGACGCGGGAACCACGACCTGCTGGCCCTTGACGTCGGTCAGCGACACGGGTTCGCCGCCGCGGATCGCCGCCGTCACCCGGGAGATGACCGCTGCCTGCTCCTCTGTCACCTCGACGGTGAGTTCGCGTGCCACGTTCTGGACTCCGATGGTGATCTCCACGGGCCCATCCTCTCACGGTCCACGCCACTCCGGGCGCGGGGTGGGGCAGGGGCCAGGCTCCGGGCCCACCGTCGTTCCTGTCAGTGCGGCGTGGTTGCCTGTCATCATGACGACACTGGTGAGCGGCCGGAGGGTGGCGGGTCTCCCCGCCCTGGACCCGGTTCAGGCGATGCTCGCGGAACTTCCTGCGTCGGGTCGGCATCGTGTGGTCGTGGGTGCTCCCGGAACCGGGAAGACGACCACCGCGGTCGCTTGCCTGCTCGGCCGGCTGCGGGAGCAGGGCGGGGGAGGGCGCCATGTGATGCTCGCACCCGCGCGTCGAGCCGCGGCGCGGAGCAGGGACGTGGTGGCGTGGCACCAGATTGCCGGCGGGCGCTGTGCCACGCGGTGGTCCGCGATCCAGACACCTGCCGCGTTCTCGCTCTCGCTGCTCAGGGCCCTCGCCGTGGCCCGGAACCAGCCCGAACCCCGGCTTCTCACCGGTGCGCAACAGGATCGGATTCTGGCCGAACTGCTCGCGGGTCACATGACCGACGGCTTGATGCTGTGGCCGGACGCCATTCCCCGCGAGTCGATCATGCTCCCGGCCTTTCGCGAGGAGTTGCGCAACCTGTTCATGCGAGTGGCGGACTTCGGGATGAGCCCCGCCGAACTGGCCGTGCGCGGCAGGGCCTCCAATCGACCGGAGTGGGTGGCGGCCGCAAGGGTGCTGGCCGAGTACCGCGACGTCGTCTTACTCGAGGACCTGCCGAACGGTCGTGGCGAGCGATTTGACTCGGCTTCCGTGGTCAGCGAGGCGGCCACCGTCCTGGGGGAGTGGGAGAACCTGACGGACATGCCGCCACCCACAGTGGCCTCCGTGATCGTCGACGACTTCCAGGAGGCGTCGCCCGCCACTGTCCGCCTCCTTCACGCTCTGGCGGCGCGAGGCGCGCATCTGACGCTGTTCGGCGACCCGGATGTCGCGGTCCAGACGTTTCGCGGCGCCCGGCCCGAGTTTGTCGGTCGGGCGGAGATGGACTCAGGCCTCGGCGGCTTTGATGCGGAGCGTGTGGTCCTTCCACAGGTCCACCGCGGCGGGCAGAGACTCCGTGACGTGGTCGCGACCGCTGTTCAGCGGGTGCCGGTGGCCGGGACTGCCGAGCATCGCTCCGCCCAGCCCGACTCCTCGGCGGTCGTGGCCGGCATGGAGTGGGGATCGATCACCGGAACGGATCGCGTCGACTGCATGGTGTTCGGGTCGGTGGCCGCGGAGCGCGAGTGGATTGCGCGGCATCTGCGTGAGGCCCACCTGGCTGACGGCGTGCCCTGGCGAAGCATGGCCGTGATTCTCCGCTCCGGTCGGCTCCAGGGGGAGATGGCCGTGGGGCTTCGCGCGCTGCAGGTCCCGGTGGCTCGCGGGGAGCGTGGCGTGGTGTTGCGCGACGAGCGATACGTTCGTCCGCTGCTTCTCGCGTGCGCCGCCGCTCATGAGGGCCTCTCGGGGGACGTCGCACTCGAACTGGTCATGGGTCCTCTGGGCGCACTCGACGCCCTGGGGCTGAGACAGCTGCGCCGTCATCTTCGCTCGAGCGCCGAGGGCCTGGAGGTGGCGGATGGTTTGCTTGCCGCGCTCGGGCACGAGGAGCGGGGGCAGGGGTTTCCGGACCAGGTCCGTGCGGCACTCCAGCGGGTGGCGCGGGTTCTTGCCGCTGCGCGCGCGGCGGCGGCATCTCCCGCGGCGCAGGTCGAGAGCCTTCTCTGGGAGGCATGGGTGGCGGCGGGATGGGAGTCATCGCTGCGGGCGCTCGCCGTGGGAGGCGGGCCAGCGGGTCAGCGGGCCGACGATGACCTCGACGCCGTGATGGCGCTGTTCGCCGCCGCGGAGACATTCACGGAGCGGAACCCTGATGCCCATCCGATGGAGTTCGTGAGGAAGGTGATGCACGAGGACATTCCGAGCGACTCGCTGGCGCCCCGCGGAGGCAGGCGGGATGCGGTGCAGGTCCTCACGGCGGCCGAGGCGGCAGGCCAGGAGTGGGATCTGGTGGTGGTCGCCGGAGTGCAGCAGGACGTGTGGCCCGACATCCGGGTACGGGACGCGCTCCTGGGTGCGGAGCACCTGAGCGACTTCGAACTTGGCCGGATCGCGCGCCCCGGCGTGCGGCGGCACGGCTCCGAGGCGCGCGCTGCGGTGCTTGCCGATGAGGCGCGACTGTTCGTCTCGGCGATCTCGCGAGCCCGGCGGCGTCTGGTGGTCACGGCCGTGCGGAGTGCCGAGGATCGACCATCGTCCTTTCTGGCCGATCTCGGCGCGGTCCACACCCCCGCCGTCGCCCGACGGTTCGACCTTCGCGGCGTCGTCGCCGCACTCCGGGCGGAGCTGGACGACAATCCCGCTTCGGAAGGAGCCGCGGCGCTGCTCGCGGTGCTGGCTCATAGCGGCGTGCCGGGCGCGGCTCCTGCTACCTGGGCGGGCGTGGGAGAGCCCACGACGCTTGCCGCGTTGAAGAGAGCCGATCGACCGGTTCGGATGTCCCCCTCGCGCGTGGAAGCAGTGTCCCGGTGCCCCTTGAGGTGGGCGCTGGAAGGCCTGGGTGGCAGGCGCGCCGACGCGCTCGAGCAGACGGTGGGAACCCTTGTGCACGAGATCGCTGCGGCGCACCCCCACGGGACAGTGGAGCAGCTGGTCACGGCGCTTGATCGGAGGTTCCCGTCGCTGGGGTTGACCCCCGGATGGGTAGGTACCCAGACGCGCCGGGATGCCGAGCACATGCTCACGCTGTTCGCCGGTTACGCCGCGGGGGTGCCCGGGGAGGTGCGCACCGAGGTCGAGATCGAGCAGCGTGTGGGCGACTGTGTGGTCCACGGCTTCGTGGACCGCCTCGAGGTGGTGGAGGGCGGAGTCCGGGTGGTCGATCTCAAGACCGGCGCACCGGGCGGGACGGCGGAGGCGGAGACCAACCCGCAGCTGGGCGTCTACCAGGTGGCCCTCCGCGCGGCGGGGATCCCGACAGTCGGAGCGCGGCTGGTGCATGTGCCGCGCGATCCTGGCCGGCGGACGGCCGCCGAACGCGCCCAGCCGCCCATTCCGGACGATGGCGGTTGGGCGGCCGCACTCCTTCGCCAGACCGTCGACATCCTGCGGAGGGGTGTCTTCGAGGCCGTGGGAAACGACCGGTGCGGTCACTGCCCGGTCAGGCGATCATGTCCCGTGTCCGGCGAGGGTGAGAGGTGTGCACAGTGATCACCGCTGTGGAGATCGCACGCGCGATGGGAGACCACGCCCCCACGCCGGAGCAGCAGGCCGTGATCGAGGCTCCTCTCGAACCCATGTTGGTCGTGGCGGGAGCGGGCTCGGGAAAGACGGCCACCATGGCCGCCAGGGTCGTTTGGCTGGTAGTGAACGGGCTGGTCAGCGGCGCGTCCGTCCTCGGCCTCACGTTCACGCGCAAGGCGACGGCTGAACTGGCGGACAGGATCAACGCTCGGCTGCTGGCGGCGCGGAAGGTGTTCGCACTGTCCGATGACGGCCTTCCCAGAGTGGCGACATACAACGGCTTCGCTGCGGCGCTGGTCCGGGACCACGGGTTGCGCGTCGGGTCCGATCCCGACGCGGCGGTGATCTCGCGATCCGGCGCGTGGCAGATCATGACGGATCTCGTTCACTCGTGGCCAGTGGACATCGGTCTTGACGTGCGTCCCGGCACTGTCGTGGCCCGGGCTCTCGCGCTGGCTGAGGAGCTCCGGGGGAACCTTCTCTCGGTGGACGACGCCCGCCGCGCGCTGTGCGAGCTGATCGAGCTGTTTGAGGAGCCCCGTACCGGGCGACCGGTGAAGGAGGTGCGGGACACACCGGTGGCGACGCTCCGGGAGCGTCTCACGCTGATGGATCTGGTCGAGGCCTACCAGGCGCGCAAACGTGCCCTGGGTGTTGTCGAGTTCGCTGACCAGGTGGCGGACGCCTGCGGCATCGCACCACTGGTGGGACCGTCACTGCGTGACACGTTCCGCCTGGTCCTGCTGGATGAGTTCCAGGACACATCCGTGGCGCAGCTGGGGCTGCTCGCGGATCTGTTCGGTCCGGGTCATCCCGTCCTCGCGGTGGGGGATCCGAAGCAGGCGATCTACGGCTGGAGGGGCGCGTCGGCGTCGGCACTCCCGCGCTTCCGGGATCGTTTCGCGACGCCGGACCGGCCGGTGCGCACCCTCACGCTCACCACCTCCTGGCGGAACGACGAGGCGGTTCTCCAGGCTGCCAACGCTGTGAGCCGGAGCATCGCCCGGGACGAACTCGTGCCGGCCCCCCGCTTGGTGGCTCGTCCCGGCGCCAGCCGCGGTGAGGTGCACGTCTCCGTCACGACCACCACGCGCGAGGAGGCAGGGGCGATCGTGCGGTGGGTGGCAGATCGCTGGCGTCCGGGAACCACGGCAGCAGTCCTGTGCCGGGCACGCAAGCAGTTTCCCCCGCTGATCCGCGAGTTCCACGAGCGGGGGATCCCTGTCGCGGTGGTGGGCCTGTCGGGACTTCTCTTCACCCCCGAGGTGGTCGAC
>JALHDK010000019.1:6850-22360 GCA_022838965.1 Actinomycetales bacterium
GGTCGACGTCCGCAGTGCGCTCGAGGTGGTGAGCGATCCGTCCCGGGGCGACTCCATGATGAGGCTGCTGACGAACGAGCGGCTCGGCATGGCTGACCTCCACGTGCTCTCCGCGTGGGCGGGTGTGCTTGCCGGCACAGGCAGCAAGGGCACCGCCTCGCTGGCGGAGGCGGTGGACTCGCCGCCTCCCGTGGGATGGTGCACCCCGGAGGGACACGAGCTCAGCCCGACCGCCCGGGCGAGGATCTCCCGGCTCAGTCGCGCGCTGTCCGATCTCCGCGACCATGCGCATCTCCCGTTGGGTGAGCTGGTGGTCGCTGCTGAACAGGCCCTCGGGATTGACATTGAGGTGTCCGCACGGGCCGGCGTCGATCCCGTGGCGGCGCGGGCACGTCTGGACGCGTTCGCGGCCCGGGCCACGGAGTACGCGGCGGGCGTCCCGCGACCGACGCTGGGTGGGTTCCTCGAGTGGCTCGACGCGGCGGAGGCCAACGAGAACGGCCTCGATCTGGCACCGGCCGAGGTCACCTCCGAAGCGGTTCAGCTCCTCACCGTCCACGCCTCCAAGGGCCTGGAGTGGGACGTGGTCGCGGTTGCGGGCCTGAGTGAGGGCCAGTTTCCCTCCTACAACACCCGGACGAAGGGAGACAACGGGTGGCTCACGGACGCGGGGACGCTGCCCTCTTCCATGCGAGGGGACGCGGACTCCCTGCCGAGCCTGGACCTGTCCTGTTCCGATTGGAGAGACCTGCGTGATGCCCTGGAGGAGTTCCGGATCCGCACCAGGGAGCACCGTGTGGCAGAGGAGCGGCGGCTGGTCTATGTGGCCGTCACGCGGGCGCGCGCCTCGGTCCTCCTCAGCGCCGCACGGTTCCCGGTGGGAGCCTCGCGTCCCGCGCCGCTGTCGCGGTTCCTCGACGATCTGACGTCTTTCGCCCAGATTCCGGACGGATTCGGGGTAGCTCCAGTTCCGGATGTCGAGAGCCGCAACCCTGACCTGGAAGAGGTCCGGGGCGAATACCCGACGACCGACCCTGCCGGCCCGCGCCGCGCCCGCCTGGATGCGGCGGCCCGTGCCGTGGACCGTGCCCTCGCGGGTCTCGGGGGGCTGTTGGGCTCCAGCGCCTCGAGCCTGGAGGTGGTCGACGCCCTGGTGGCGACAGCGCCGCTCACATCACGGGAACGTGAACTCGCGGAGGAGGTGCGCGCTCTCCTTGCCGAGCGTGAGGAGCAGGGGTGCGTCGCCGAGGTGGGACCCTACCTCTCCACCTCGGCGGCCCTCGCTCTGGTGCGGTCGCCCGGCGGCTTCGCGCGTGACCTGCGTCGACCGGTACCGCGCCCTCCCCAGCGCGACGCGCGGCGCGGCACCGCCTTCCACGCGTGGCTCGAGAACCACTTCCGCCAACCGGCACTCCTCGGCGAGCCTGACGAGGACATGTGGGGGGAGCACGGTGACCCTGCGGATCTGGCCGAACTCCAGAAGGCCTTCCTCCACTCCTCGTGGGCCTCGCGGTCTCCGCTGCAGGTCGAACTGGATCTCGAGACCCCCGTCGCGGGTCACCTGCTCAGGTGCCGCATCGACGCCGTGTACCGCGAGTCGAACGGGGTCTTGCTGGTGGACTGGAAGACCGGGGCGGTTCCCCGCTCGCCCGCAGATCTCGAGCACCGCCAGCTCCAGCTCGCCGTCTACCGGCTGGCCTACGCCCGGTCAACGGGCATGGACCTCGCTGACGTGCACGCGGCATTCGTCCACGTGAAGGAGGGGGTGACCATCAGAGCGCCGCTGATGACAGAGGCGGAGATCGAGGAGAAGTTCGCCGGAGCCTTCCTCTCCCTCATGGACGAGTGACGGGAGTGCCTTCGCCGGTTGGCTGATCGTCGATCCCGGATGGCGACGGTTGCGCGTCCAGCGGGTCGGCCACTGGAGCCGAGGCGGGTGACGGGCCGGCCGACGCCTGGAGCTCCTCAGCCGGTGAAGGGGACGTTCCGGGATCGAGGCTCCCAGCCACCTCCCACTGCTGGATGGTCGGGGATGACTGGCCGATGGGGGCCGAGCCGGCGACGTGGCGCGCCAGATCCGTGAGCATCCGTTCTCCATCGGCGATGATCTCGGGACTGCCGATCCGGACCCCGTGCAGGAGCCATCGAGCGACGGCGAGTTCGGAGTACAACAGCGCCCGATCCACCAGATGCGCGTCGGGGGGCTCGGATCGAGCCATCGCGTAGGACTCCTCGAGAGTGTCCAGGCACGCCTCCGGCGCGGCCGCGTACAACCACGCGAGATCCTCCGCGGGATCTCCGACGTGGGCATTCGCCCAGTTCAGGACAGCAGAGACCTGGCCGTTCGAGACGAGGACGTTCTCGGGTGCCAGGTCACCGTGCACTGGGCAGGCACTGAACCGCCACAACGAGACGTCCTCCAGAGCACGTTCCCATCTGGTCAGCAGTACCGGGGGTATCAGTCCCGTGCGGGCGGCGTCGTCGAACTCGGCCAACCGGCGTGCACGGTAGCCCTCCGCGTCGTAGACGGGCAGGCCGGCCTCGGCGAAGAGGTGGGCCTCCAGCTCGTGGATGGCGGCGATCGCGCGTCCCAGGGAGACGGTGGGACCGGGACCCGGCGCGAGGACGTCGAGGTCCAGTTCTCGGCCCGCCAGCTCGCGGTAGACGATCACCCGCCACCCCTCCCTGGTGGCGGCAGATCCCTCCGGAGTGGGAACGCCGAAAGGAAGCCTGCCGTCCCGGACGGCCGCGGCCAGCGCTCGCAGGACCTCGGCCTCCGAGTCAAGGGCTGCTGCTGCCGCTGCATGGACCGGGGCCTGGACGATCCAGTGGCGGCCCGCGGAGTCGAGCAGGCCACACCACTCGAAGTCCGCGCTGGTCTTCTGGGGAGTCCTGGTGGCGACGACGTCGAGTCCGGTCACCGCGACCGTCGCGAGGGCCGCAAGCTGGAGCGAGCGATGGCGTGGCACGGTTCCACGGTACGGGTTCCCGGGGGGTGGGACCCACATCCCACGCCGAGGCTCATCCCCTGGCGCCGCAGGTGTCCGGTGAGGGTGAGAATGGTCACCGTGCCGCAGTGATCCACGTCGTCGTGACGGTCAGACCCCGCTCGGCATCAGCCCGTTCGACGGCCGCCGTGTCCCCGGACGAGGGCCCGTGCATCCACAGGCGGGCGAGATGGGGTGGCATCTGCCGCCGCGCGGAAGTTAGCGTGCGCAATGTCAACACGCGTGATGCCAGGGGGGCAGGCCATGCACGAAGCCGTCGTGCTACTCGAGCATGAGGTGCGCGAGCTGGCGCGCCGGCGGAGCATCGACCCAATCGAGGACTTCGCAGCCTTCCGCGCGCTCATTGGCGAAGCGGTCGCTGACTACGACGACCGGTCTGCGGCCGGTCTGGTGCCGCCGCTCGCCGATTCCGACGGTGTGGCCAAGAGCCTGCTGGACGCCGTGGCCGGGCTCGGGCCCTTGCAGCAGTACCTCGATGATCCGTCCATCGAGGAGCTCTGGATCAACGATCCCGGCAAGGTCTTCGTCGCGCGTTCGGGCCGCCCTGAGCTCACCACAACCATCCTCGACCACCAGTCGGTGCGTGATCTGGTCGAGCGGATGCTGCGCTCCTCCGGGCGCCGGATCGACATGTCGCAGCCGTTTGTGGACGCCGCGCTGGCGGGGGGCGAACGGTTGCACGTCGTCATCCCGCCGGTGACCTCGGGCGCGTGGGCCGTCAACATCCGCAAGTACGTCACTCGAGCGCAGCGCCTGAGCGACCTCGTGCAGCGCGGGTCGCTGTCGAGTGCGGCCGCCGACTTCCTGGATGCAGCCGTGTTGAGCGGGCTGAACATCCTGGTCTCGGGAGCGACCCAAGCCGGCAAGACCACCATGGTACGTGCACTGGCAGGGGCGATCCCGGCGACCCAGCGCATCGTGACCTGCGAGGAGGTGTTCGAGCTCAATCTCGCCAACCGCGACTGCGTGGCGCTGCAGTGCCGCCAGCCGAGTCTCGAGGGAACCGGGGAGATCCCTCTGCGCAGGCTCGTCAAGGAGGCTCTCAGGATGCGCCCGGATCGCCTGATCGTCGGGGAGGTGCGCGAGGCGGAGGCCTTCGACCTCCTGATCGCACTCAACAGCGGCCTGCCCGGCATGTCGACCATCCACGCGAACTCGGCACGGGAGGCGGTCGTCAAGCTCTCCACGCTCCCGTTGCTGGCGGGAGAGAACGTCACCGCTGCGTTCGTGACACCCACGGTCGCCCAGGCACTGGATCTCGTGGTGCACCTCGATCTGGGGCGGGACGGAACGCGCACGGTTCGGGAGATTGTCGCCGTGACGGGTCGCGTGGAGGGTGCCGTCATCGAAACGGCGGAACTGTTCACCCGCGTCGGGGGCACACTGCGACGGAGTGGCGGCATGCCCGGCGGGCTCGAACGGTTCGAACGCGCCGGCGTCGATGTCCGTCGGCTGCTCCTGGGGGATGGCTGATGGGAGTCGTCGTCGGTCTGCTGCTGGGAGGAGGCCTGCTGCTCGTATGGCTCTCCTTCTTCCCTGCCACACCGAGAGAGCGGAGCCCGCGATCCCGCCGGCTGCGTGACCTGCTCACCCAGGCTGGCTGGTATGGGGTGTCCCCGCGGGCCTTCCTGACCCTGAGCCTCGTCAGTGGACTGTTCGTCACCGCCCTGGTGTGGATACTCACGACCGCCGTCACCATCGCGTTGGCCTTTGGGACCATCGTGGGGGCGCTTCCGCTGATGGTGGTGACGGCGAGGGCCGAGAGGCGTCGCACCGAGATGCGGGCGCTCTGGCCGGACGCCGTGGAGGATCTCCTCAGCTCGATTCGCGCGGGGATGTCGCTCACCGAAGCGCTCGGCTCCCTCGCGGAACGCGGCCCGGAGGAGCTCCGGGGGCCGTTCACGGAGTTCGCGCGTGACTACCAGGTCACGGCCAGGTTCGACACGAGCCTCGATCTGCTCAAGGAGAGATTCGCGGATCCCGTGGCCGACCGCATCGTCGAGGCACTGCGCCTCACCCGCGAGGTCGGAGGGACGGACCTGGGCAGGACGCTGCGCGCCCTATCGTCCATGCTCCGCGAGGACCAGAGGACCCGCGGTGAACTGGAGGCCCGGCAGACGTGGACCGTGAACGCTGCACGCCTCGCCGTGGCGGCGCCCTGGGTCGTGCTGGCCATGCTGTCGCTCCACACGGAATCCGCGGCCGCCTTCAACTCCCCTGCAGGAGGCGTGGTGATTCTGGTCGGCGCCGGGGCCTGCGCTCTCGCCTACTGGCTGATGATCCGGATCGGGAAGCTTCCCGAGGAACAGCGGGTCTTCCGGTGAGCCCCTCCATGGTGGGTGCCGGTGTCGGGCTCATTGGCGGCATCGGATTCTGGCTCATCGCGTGGACCTGGGCGAAGAGGCGATTCACCCTGTCGGAACGCATCGCACCCTACTTCCGCACCAAGCCCCGGACGTCTCGTCTCCTCCAGACGGAGGTCACCACCCCGTTCCCCGCGCTCGCCCGGCTCGCGACACCGCTTGTGGCGGACGCTGCGGCGGTCCTCGAGAAGCTCGGTTCCACGACGACGACGATCGCCAGGCGTCTCCAACAGGCTGGCCGAACCATGAGCGTTGAGCAGTTCCGTCTGGAACAGATGGGCTGGTCGGCAGTGGCGGCCGGCGCAGGGCTGCTCGTCGCACTCGCCGCGGCGGCACGAGGGGCCAACCCGCTGGCCGCGATCCTCCTCGTTGCCACATGCGCCGTGGTGGGAGCGGTCCTCCGGGACTACGAGCTCAGTCACGCCGCGCGCCACCGGCAGGCGTGCCTGGTTCGCGAACTCCCGGACTTCGCCGAGATGACGGCGCTGGCGGTGGCGGCGGGGGAGAGCCCGCTCCTCGCCCTCGAACGGGTCTCCCGGAGCTCCTCCGGCGTCCTGGCGCGAGAGATCGCCGATGTGGTCGCGCGCACGCGCACCGGGCTCTCCCTCACCAACGCGCTCAGTGCCCTGTCGGAGACCTCCTCGTCGCCCGAGCTGGTTCGATTCGTGGACTCGATCGTGGTCGCCACGGATCGGGGTACGCCACTCGCCGAGGTGCTCCGGGCACAGGCACGTGACATCCGCGAGTCGTCCCGTCAGCGCCTCATGGAGCTGGGAGGAACCAAGGAGATCGGGATGATGGTCCCCGTTGTGTTCCTGATTCTCCCTGTCACGGTCCTGTTCGCCCTCTTTCCCGGCCTCGCGGTTCTGGAGGTCGGCCTGTGAATGAAAGGAATCCCCATGAAGAAGATCCACTGGATGCTCGCGAGTCTGCTGGCCTGGCTCGACGACGAGCGTGGCGATGTCCCCGGCTGGGTGTTGGTGACGTTGATGACGGCCGGACTCGTCGTGGCCATCTGGGCGATCGCTGGCGACGCGTTGATCACGGTCTTCAACACGGCGATCAACCGGGTGCTCAGCGCCTGACGTCCGACCGGGGATCCGCCGTCGTTGACTTCGTCCTCGTCGGCACCCTGGTGATTCTGATCTTCTCGGCGCTGTTGCAGCTTGCGCTGGTTCTTCATGTCCGGAACATCCTCATCGACTCGGCCGCCGAGGGGGCACGGGTGGCGGCGCTCGCCGGGTCGAGTGAGGAATCCGGCGCGGCCCGGACCCGCTACCTGATCGGCCTGGCACTGTCCGAGCGGTACGCGGAGGATGTCAGGACACGGCGCGTGAGTGTCGAGGGGGTGCCGTGCCTCGAGGTCGAGGTTTCTGCTCCGCTGCCTCTCATGGGGCTTCTCGGACCGGCGCGGCAGCTTGAGGTGAGGGGTCGGGCCGTGGCGGAGGAGTCCTTGTGAGATCGGCACGAGGGAGGATCGCCTGGCTGCGGCGGCTGGGGCAGGAGGACGACGGGAGCGCCGTCGTCGAATTCGTGACGGTCGCCTTCGTCATTCTGGTTCCGCTGGTGTACCTGATCGTCACCTTCTTCCTCATCCAGGGCGCCGCCTTCGCGGCCGAGGGGGCCGCCCGGGAGGCCGGGCGGATCGTCGCGACGTCGGGCGACCGCCCGGCGAGCAGGTCCGCCGCCCAGACCGCTGCCCGCCTCGCCTTCGACGACTTCGGACTGAGCACGCTCGCCCCTCCCACGGTGCGCCTCCACTGCGAGGCGGATCCCTGTACCACTCCGGGGGCGCGCATTCACGTCACCGTGAGCTCACGGCTGCCTCTCCCGCTCATCTCCACCGGGGTCGCAGCCGCGGCCGGGGCGGTGGTTCCGATCGAGGGCCGGGCGGTGGTCGTCGTCGACCGGTTCCGGCAGATCCCGTGAGGCGGCGCATCGCCGCGCGATGGCGCGCGATGAGGGCGGGGGGCGACGACGGTCAGATCATGGTGCTAACCGTCGGACTGGCCACAGTGGTGCTGGGACTCGTCTTCACTGTCGCCACGGTGACGGCGGTTCAGATCGAACGGAAGCAGCTGCTCGCCCTCGCGGACGCCGCCGCACTGCACGCGGCCACCCGGCTCGACGAGTCCGCCTACTACACCCGCGGCGACGGCGTGGTGAGGCTGACAGACGGAGGTGTGCGTGCCGCGGTCGACGACTACGTCTCCGCCCACGCGGCAGCAGTGGGACTCGCGGGCGCCCGCGTCGTGTCACCCACGGGCACGCCGGATGGGAGGAGTGCCCGCGTGACGCTCGAGACGACGGCGGATCTGCCGGTCGTCCCATGGCTCCTCGAGTCGGTCGGTGGCGGTGTTCGTCTGCGCGTCAGCACGCTCGCCCGTGCGGGCTGAGGCGATCCGGTCAACGCGCCACGGGACGACGCGCGGTGGTGGCTGGACCGTCCGCCTCGGAGACCGTCACCCGAACGCGTCTGATGCGCCTCCTGTCGACGTCAACCACCGTGAAGGTGTGCCCGAGAGCCTCGACGGTGTCGCCCGGCCGGGCGAGCCGGCCGAGCCGGGACATCACGAAACCCGCCACCGTCTGGTAACTGCCATCGTCCGGGAGCGGGATCCCGGTCAGCTGGGCGAACTCCTGGACGATGAGGCCGCCGTCGACCTCGAAGACGCCGCCCACGGGACTGATCGCGTCCTCGGGCTGCCGCGAGATGTCGTACTCGTCGTAGATCTCGCCGACGACCTCCTCGAGCAGATCCTCGAGCGTGACGATGCCGTCGGTCCCGCCGTACTCGTCGACGACGAGCGCGATCTGCTGGCCGGACCGGCGCATCTGTGCCAGTGCACGCAGGACGTGCACCGTCCCCGGGAATCGGAGGATCGGCCGGACGAGCTCTCCGACCGTGACGCGGTCGCGGTCGGAGACGAGCAGCATGTCCCGGATGTGGACGAATCCGACGATGTCGTCGAAGTCCTCGCCGTGGACGGGGTACCTGCTGTGCGGCAGCCCGCCCACTGTCGGCAGGGCCTCGGTGACCGTCGCGACCGCTGCCAGGAAGTTGACCTGGAGGCGCGGACGCATGACCTCGACGACGGTTCGTTCCGCGGCGTCGAAGACATCCTGCAGGATGCGGCGGTGGCCCTCGGTGATCGCATCGCTCATGGTGACCATCGTGCGGATCTCCTCGACGGACACGGCCTCCGTGTGCGCGTGCGGATCGCCGCCGAGGACCCGCACCACCACGTTGGTCGATTGGGAGAGGAGCCAGATCACCGGGCGCATGAGCTGGGCGAACGCGTTGAGGGACGGTGCCACGACCCGGGTGATGCCGGCCGCGTTCTGCATGGCGAGGCGCTTGGGCGCCAGTTCGCCCAGGACGAGTGACAGGTACGCGATCAGGAGGGTCATCGCCACCAGCGCGACGGCGGGGCCGGCGCTCTCGGGGACGCCGAGGCTCGTGATCCAGGGCACGAGATCGGGAGCGATGGTCGAGGCCCCGTAGGCCGAGGAGAAGAAGCCGGCAACGGTGACGCCGATCTGGACCGCCGCGAGGAAGCGGTTGGGGTTGCGCACGAGGCGGGCGATCCGCTGGCTGCGGGGACCGCCCGCCTCGAACTGGCGGATCTGGCTCTCCCGCAGGTTGACGATGGCCATCTCGGTTCCGGCGAACAGTCCTCCGATGAGCACGAACAGCAGCACCAGCAGGAAGTTGAGCAGCGTGTCGAGGCTCATGCCCCTCAGAGTAGCGAGCGGCCCCGTCTCCACCGGGGCGGGGGAGGCAGGCCGCCATCGCCTACTCTTGATGATCGTGGCCATCGACTTCCCTGCTGCTCTTGACCAGCTCCGCACCACCTACGCCTCGATCCGCGCGGTGACGAATCCGGCGCTCCTCGAACGGCGGATCGCCGAGCTCAGCGAGAAGGCGGCGGCACCGGATCTGTGGAACGACCCTGAGGCCGCCCAGGCGGTGACCTCGCAGCTCTCGCACGCCCAGAGCGAGCTCGAGCGCATCAACCGCATGGGACGGCGCATCGAGGACCTTGAGACTCTCGTGGAGATGGCGGTGGAGGAGGACGACGCGGAGACCCTCGCGGAGGCCGAGCGCGAGCTCGCGGCCCTCCGGAAGGATCTCGGCGAGATGGAGGTGCGGACACTGTTGTCCGGGAAGTACGACGAGCGGGCCGCCGTCGTGACGATCCGGTCCGGCGCCGGGGGTGTCGACGCTGCGGACTGGGCGGAGATGCTGCTGCGGATGTATCTCCGCTGGGCGGAGCGACACGGCTATCGCACCAAGGTGCTCGACACCTCCTATGCCGAGGAGGCGGGCATCAAGTCGGCAACCTTCGAGGTGGATGCCCCGTACGCCTACGGCACCCTCTCCGTGGAGGCCGGAACACACCGTCTGGTGCGCATCTCCCCGTTCGACAACCAGGGACGGCGCCAGACATCCTTCGCTGCTGTCGAGGTGATACCGCTGATCGAGCAGACAGACCACATCGAGATCCCTGAGAGCGAGATCCGGGTGGACGTCTTCCGGTCGTCGGGTCCCGGAGGCCAGTCGGTCAACACCACCGACTCCGCCGTGCGCCTCACCCACCTCCCTACGGGGATCGTCGTCTCGATGCAGAACGAGAAGTCCCAGCTCCAGAACCGGGCCGCCGCCCTCCGGGTGCTGCAGTCCCGGCTCCTCCTCCTGCGGCAGGAGCAGGAGCAGGCCGAGAAGAGGGCTCTCGCCGGAGACGTCAAGGCGTCATGGGGAGACCAGATGCGCTCCTATGTGCTGCACCCCTATCAGATGGTCAAGGACCTGCGGACCGAGTACGAGGTGGGGAACACCAGCGCGGTCTTCGACGGGGACATCGACGGCTTCATCGACGCCGGCATCCGCTGGCGGCGCCAACGTCAACAGGAGGCGGCGGAGGGGTGATCGAGGCGCCGGGGTCGTCCAGCCTGTGCGACTCGCCCAGGTGAGTCTGAAACATCAGCCTGAACAACAGGTTTAGACTCCTACGTGGGGGGACTCCGCTCTCCGACCAGACCCCGGCAGGACAGGCAGCGTGATCCGATTCGAGAACGTCTCCAAGGTATATGCGCGCGGTGCGCGCCCCGCCCTCGACGAGGTGACGGTCGATGTCGCTCGCGGTGAGTTCGTGTTTCTGGTCGGTGCGTCGGGTTCCGGGAAGTCCACCTTTCTCCGGCTGGTCCTCCGCGAGGAGAGACCGACGTCCGGTCACGTCTTCGCCCTCGGCCGTGATCTTTCCACGGTGTCGTCCTGGAAGGTGCCCTACCTGCGCCGCAAGATCGGTGTGGTCTTCCAGGACTTCCGGCTTCTGCCGAACAAGACGGTGTTCGAGAACGTGGCGATCGCACTGCAGGTGATCGGCAAACCCCGTCACCACATCCAGACGACCGTGCCCGAGGTGCTCGAACTCGTGGGGCTGGAGGGCAAGGAGCGCCGTCTTCCCCATGAACTGTCGGGTGGGGAGCAACAGCGCGTGGCGATCGCGCGCGCCTTTGTCAACCGGCCGGCGATTCTGCTCGCGGACGAGCCAACGGGCAATCTGGACCCCAGAACGTCCGTGGGCATCATGCGGCTCCTGGACCGCATCAACCGTACGGGTACCACGATCGTGATGGCGTCGCATGACGACGAGATCGTGGACCAGATGCGCAAGCGTGTGATCGAACTCGTGGACGGGATGGTCGTGCGCGATCAGGATCGTGGCGTCTACGGGGCGGCGAGGTAGCCATGCGGTGGCAGTTCGTCCTCTCCCACGTGGGTTCCGGCTTGCGCCGCAATCTGGCCATGGCTGTCGCCGTCATCATCGTCACGTTCGTCTCGTTGGCCTTCGTCGGAGCGGCAGCCCTCCTCCAGTTCCAGGTGGCCCGGATGAAGGGCGAGTGGTACGACAGGGTCGAGGTGGCGGTCTTCATGTGCCCCGGTGGGTCGGCTGAGCCGACCTGCGCTGCCGGAGCGGTGACGGACCAGCAGCTTGCGGATGTCCGGAGCACCCTGGAATCCGCGGACCTCGCGGAGTACGTGGAACAGGTCTACCTCGAGACCCCCGAGCAGGCGTACGCGAACCTGCGCCAGATCGCCAACTCCCCGTGGCTCGAGTCCGTCACCCCCGACCAGATGCAGTACTCCTATCGCGTCAAACTGGTCGACCCTGAGCAGTATCAGGTCATCGCCGACGAACTCACGGGCGCTGCTGGAGTCGAACGTGTCGTCGATCAGCGGGAGACCCTCGAACCGCTCTTCACCATCCTCAACAGGGCAACCGCACTCGCGATGGGGTTGGGTCTGGTGATGGTGGTGGCGGCGGTTCTCCTCATCACGACAACCATTCGGCTCTCCGCCATGAGCAGACAGCGGGAAACGTCGATCATGCGCTTGGTGGGCGCGTCGAACATGTTCATCCAGTTGCCCTTCATGCTCGAGGGCGCCCTCGCCGCGCTCACCGGAGCGCTCCTCGCCGGCGTCGGGCTCTGGGTCGGAGTCCGCTACCTGGTGGAGGGCTGGCTGGCTGAGGGTGCCCCGATGATCAGTTTCGTCACCACTGCGGATGTGATGATCATCACGCCGTTCCTTCTGCTGGCCGCGATCCTGTTGGCTGGCATCTCCTCGCTCGTGACACTGGGACGCTACACGAAGGTGTGAACAGAATGCGACGACGCACAGTTCTCCTGGCTGCCCTACTCACCGTGTCCTCCCTCCACGCCGTGGCCGCCAGTGCGGACGAGCGGGAAGACCTTGTCCGGCAACAGCAGCAGAACCGTGAGCTCCTCGAGGACCTTCGTGCTCATCTGGAGGGCACCGAGGTGGAACTCCAGAACACCTACGTGGCGCTCGAGGCGACCAGGCAGCAGCTGCCCATCGCCGAAACCGAGGTGCGGTTGGCCGAGGAGGCGCTCGCCGCCGCCGAACGTGTGCAGCAGCAGACCGCGGACCGGCTGGCGGTCGCCGAGACTGAACTCGCCGAGCTTGGCCGAACGATCGCCACAGCCCAGGAGCGGGCCCTGCGGTCACGGGAGGCTCTCGGAGAACTCGCGCGGGCCACCTATCGCAACGGAACGACCCTCAGCACGATGTCCCTCGTGGTCGGCGCAAGCAGGAGCAGTGACATCGCCACCCGCATCTCCGCGGTGGACTCGGCGGTGCGTGCGCAGACCGCCGTGCTGGCGGAGATGAGTGAGCTCGAGGCGACTGCCCGCAACGCCCAGGAGCGCCAGTCGGCGGTCAGGGAACGGGTGGCGGAGTTGAAGCGGCAGGCGGATGAGGCCGTTGTCGAGGCGGATGCCGCGCGTGACGCCGCTGCGGCGAAGCGTGCGGAACTTGTGGCCCTGCGGGCGCGGCAGGAGGAGCTGGCGGTGGAACTTGAAGGCAGGCGCGATCAGATCGCGGCGCAACAGGACCAGATCCAGCAGGCAAACGCGCAGCTCGCCGCCGAGATCGCGAGGATCGACGAGGAGAACCGGCGTCGCGCAGAGGAGGAACGTCGGCGGCAGGAGGAGCTGCGGCGTCAGGAACTGGAGGCCCAGCGACTCGCGGAGGAGAAGACGGCCGCTGGAGGGGGGACGGACACCTCCCGCTCTGAGCCCAACCGCGCCCCGGCGGCGCCGGCCACGCTGCTGGGTACGCCCGTGCCAGCTCCGCTGTACGTCACGTCTCCGTATGGCTACCGTGTCTACCCCATCACGTCAGGATGGTTCTTCCACCCTGGCGTGGACCTGCGCTCCGCGTGTGGGAACTCCCAGTACGCCGCCGCCGCCGGCACCGTCGCAGCGGTGAAGCTCGAGGCCAACAACGGCACGCATGGAAACCAGGTGATCCTCAACCACGGGATGATCAACGGCAAGTCCTACGTCACGGTGTACAACCATCTGTCCGGGTTCGCCGTGTCCAAGGGACAGTCGGTGTCGAGGGGACAGGTGATCGGCTACACGGGTAGCACGGGCGCATCCACCGGATGCCACGTGCACTTCGAGGTGTGGGTCAACGGCGCCACCATTGACCCGATGGGGTTGCCCGGTTTCTGAGAGAGCGGGCCACGAGCTGGCCTCGCGCGGACGGCCCCCCGGAGCGCTGTGACGTACCCTTGAGTGTCTCGTGACGAGAGGAGAACCGCGTGCGTGGGGACAAGCCCCGGAAGCCCACCGCCGCCGAGCGCGCGAAGGCAGCCGCCGATGCGAAGAAGGTTGTCGCCCGCAACAAGAGGGCCCTGCACGACTACAGCATCGAGGAAACCTTCGAAGCAGGGCTCGTCCTCACAGGCACCGAGGTCAAGGCGTTGCGTGCCGGTCGTGCCAGCCTCACCGACGGATGGGTCGAGATCGCCGACGGCGAGGCGTGGCTCCACGGGGTCAACATTCCCGAGTACGCGCAAGGAACGTGGACGAATCACCTTCCCAAGCGCAAGCGGAAGCTGCTGCTGCACGGCTCCGAGATCGCGAAGTTGTGGCAGCGGACGCGGGAGCGGGGCCTGACGGTGGTTCCGCTGGAGCTCTACTTCGTGAACGGAAGGGCGAAGGTGGAGATCGCCCTGGCCCGAGGCAAGGCGGAGTGGGACAAGCGGGAGACGCTCAGGCGTCGGCAGGACGACCTGGAGGCGCGGCGGGCCATGCGCGAGGCGAACAAGCGTTGACCGGGAATGAAGTGGCCGCGCCCCGCGTTGATCTCGTAGCATGGTTCCACAACTCCACAGGGGATGATCGGTTTCGACGGTGATCGTCGAACCAGGGGAAGCGGGCCGAGGATGCGCAGTCATCTCGTCAACGCCCTGCGCAAACCAATAGGTGCCGAACAGAAGAGCACCGACTTCGCTCTCGCCGCCTAGGCGTTAGCAGGTCCGTCAGACCGGGAATGCTCCCGACCCGGATCCTGGCGTCGCCAAGGGAGCTCCCACTCGTGGTCCTCGTTGCCGGGACCACGAGAACACCACATGGCAACTGGGCCCGGTCACCACTTCGTCTGCGAGGAGGGTGAGGGCCGAGAAACCCCGGTGCAGAATGCGCCCGGAGAAGCCCTGGTTCAATGTCATCGGACGCGGGTTCGATTCCCGCCATCTCCACCACATCAGCCCCGGGTCCTCGCAGATCCGGGGCTTTTCGTTGGAGTCGCGGCAGAGCCCCTCCTGTTCTCGCGGCTGAGCATGATCCGAACACCACAAGGAGGCGGCATCCGGGCCGGAATGACGTCGGGGTGAAGACCCGCTCCGTGCTCGACGCTGTTGAACGCCGCGACCCGACGGCGGCCCGGCCTTGTAGGCCGCCTCTAGTCCGCAGCGGGTGTCGGAAGCGGCCCCGACCGCAGGCAGCGGACGGCGCAACGCCTATTGATTTCGACGTCGATAGGTGACACACTCGCGGTCCTCGGCATCACACGGACTGGGGCTGGCGCGGTGACAATGGACGGACGGAGCCCACTGATTCCGCGGGCATGCTTGGCGTCCTCCGCACGCGTAGCCTCGCGCGGCGCGAGGCGCCGCTTCGGCAGACGACTGGCTCGGCGCACCTCCGCTGCCGTCCTGACATCATGGGCCGCTGTGTGCGCGCTTGCGCTCGTCAGCGTAGTTCCGGCCGCTCCTGTGACACCCGCGACCGGTGGTCAGAAGTACATGACGGCCGCAGGGTCGACGGATGACCCCGTGGTTCCCGAGGGCCGCCTGTCGAGTGAGCAGCTTGCCGTCGCCGTGTCTGAGGCAACCTCCGAATGGATCGCCATCGGAGCGGCCGTTCCGGAGTTCAGCGCGTCGGTGGGAGCGCTTCCGGACGCCCTCCTCGGTGCCACGTCAGGCTCCTCCATCGTGATCGACGACGATGCTGCGGGATGGGGCTGGAACCGCATGCACCTCACGACGGTGGTGCGGCACGAGATCGGACATGTCCTTGGTCTCGGCCACGCCCCGAGCGGCATCATGAACGAGACCTTGATGCCCGCTGAGACGCGCAGTGTGAACGCTGAGGATTTCCCTCCGCTTCCCTCGGACATGTCGGCCTCTGATCCGGTGGGTGGTGAGTCCGTCGTCGCGCCCGATCCGGTGGTGGGTGGTGAGTCCGTCGTCGCGCCCGATCCGGTGGTGGGTGGTGAGTCCGGCGTCGCGCCCGATCCGGTGGTGGGTGGTGAGTCCGGCGTC
>JALHDK010000234.1 GCA_022838965.1 Actinomycetales bacterium
ATCGGCGTGATCGGCCTGGCGGGCGTCACCTTCGTGCTGCTCGTGGCGATCTTTGCGCCGGTCCTGGCCGAGCCGGTCGGCGGCTACGGCATCTACGAGGAGCGCCTCACGGGGCCCTCGACGTCGCACGCCTTCGGCACCGACGACATGGGGCGCGACCTCTTCTCGCAGGTCGTCTGGGGCACCCGCGCCTCGATCAAGGTGGCCATCCTTTCGGTGCTCACCGCTACCGTCATCGGCGTGCCCATCGGGCTCATCTCGGGCTACTTCAAGGGCGTGGTCGACACGGTGGGCATGAGCCTCGTCGAGATCTTCCTGACGATCCCGATGTTGCCGCTCATCATCATCGTCACGGCAGTCTCCAACGCCACCAGCATCAACACCGTCGCCGTGATCATCGGCCTTTTCTCCTGGCCCACGATCGCGCGCATCACGCGCTCCTCGACGCTGCAGGTCTCGAGCATGCAGTACATCGAGGCCGCGCGCTGCCTGGGCATCCGCACCGGCCCGATCATCTTCAAGCACATCCTGGTCAACGCCTCGACGCCGGTGCTCATCAACCTGACCATCGTGATGGCCACCTCGATCATCACCGAGTCGGCCATCAGCTTCCTGGGGCTGGGCGACCCGACGACGTTCAGCTGGGGCAAGATCCTGCACAACGCCCACGCCAGCGGCGCCTTCGCCTCGGCGTGGTGGTTCTCGCTCTTCCCCAGCATCGCCATCGTCTGGTTCGTGATCTCGTTCAACTTCCTGAGCATGGGCATCCGCGATGCGCTCAATCCCAAGATCACGCGTGCGTAGCCTCCGCTTTCCCTCCAGCCGTCTGCGGCTGGGGGGAAACACAAAGGGGGGTCCGGGGTGCGCGAAGCGCAGAGCCCCCTCCCCGCCGTCGGAACCGCTTGCCCTCCCCCCGTCGGAACGTGGGGAGGGAGACAAACAATGACAAGGAGAAACTATGACTAGAGGCTTCACACCCACGGAGTACCGTCGCCGCATCGACAGCATCGCCGCGCGCATTCGCGAGGCCGGCGTCGATGGCGCGCTCGTCTTCGACCCCTACAACGTCTTCTACCTGGGCCTCTATTACCACCCGGGGAAGCGGCCCGTCATCCTCTACGTGCACCACGACGGCACGCTCGTCGCGCTCACGCCGGCGATGGAGGCGCACGAGGCGCGCAAGGTGGAGCACTTCGCCGCCGTCGACGCCTATGAGGACAACTATGCCGCCGGATCCGACCTCTACGACGCCCTGGGGTCGATGCTGCGCAAGGCCTTCGGCCCGCTGCAGACGGTCGCCGTCGACACGATGACGCTCGCCACCTTTCGCCGGCTCACGACGCTCTTCCCGACCGTCGTCGAGGAGGACCTCGTCGCGCCCTCGCGGGTCATCAAGTCCGACGAGGAGATCGCGATGCTCAAGCTCTCGGCGCACTACTCGGACCACGTGGTCGCCTCGGGCCGCGAGCTGCTCAAGCCCGGCGTCACCGAGCTGGGGCTGCTCAACCGCGTCACGGTCGCCACCACCGACCAGATGATCGCCGACCTGGGCGAGGTGATCTATGTGCCCGGCGGGCCTGCCGGCGCGCTCGTCCCCAGCGGCCCGCGCACCGCGCTGCCCCACGCGCTCCCCAGCGCCCGGGCGCTCAAGCCGAACGAGCCGATGATGCTCTCCACCGGCGCCAACGTCTGGGGCTATCGCACCGAGTGCGAGCGCACGTTCTTCGTCGGCTCGCCCAGCGCCGAGTGGCGCAGGGCCTTCGAGGTGATGCGCCGCGCGCAAGAGATGGGCATCTCGCTGATGCAGCCAGGCACCGTCTGCGAGGAGGTCGACCGCGAGGTCGCGGCCTTCATCGCCGGCGAGGGCTACGGCGAGTACATCCGCCACCGCACGGGTCACGGCAAGGGCCTGGAGGAGCACGAGGCCCCCTACATCGCCAAGGGCGACCGTACCGTCATCCAGCCCGGCATGATCTTCTCGAGCGAGCCCGGCATCTACATCGAGGGCTTCTCGGGCTTCCGCCACAGCGACATCGTCTGGGTCTCCCCCGACGGTCCCGTGGCTCTGACACAGTATCCGAAGGATATAGAAAGCATGGTCGTGCCACTATGACACACTACAACATTCTGATCAAGAACGGCTTCATTGTCGACGGGACGGGCGGGCCCGGATTCCGCGGCGAGGTCGCCATCAACGGCGACACGATCGCGGCGATGGGCACGACCGTGCCCGGCACCGCGGACCGCGTGATCGACGCCCGGGGCGCGATGGTTTGCCCCGGCCTGATCGACCCGCACGTCCACGAGGAGACCGCCGTGCTCTACGACGGCGACTTCGAGCTTTTCCTCCGCGAGGGCGTCACCACCACGATCAACGGCAACTGCGGCCACTCGATCATGCCCGGCGACTCGCGCGACGTCTTCGAGTACTACTATAAGAACGGCCTGATCACGGCGGAGGCGCTCGAGAAGTTCACCCGCGAGCAGCCCGTCTGGACCGACTTCGCCGGCTACGTCAACCTGGTCCGCAAGGTGGGCATCAACATCAACATGGGCTTCCTGCTGGGCCATGGGACGATCCGCTGGGCCGCGATGGGCGGCTCGAAGGAGCGCCCCCCGACGCCCGCCGAGGAGGAGGAGATTCTCGGCGCGATCGACGAGGGCATGCGCCAGGGCGCCAAGGCCTACATCACCAAACCGTTTTCGGAAGACGAGCTGTCCGAGGTGATCGCGCGGGTATTCGAAGGCGGCGGCGACGCGC
>JALHDK010000235.1 GCA_022838965.1 Actinomycetales bacterium
CTCGTCACGGAGGCGGGCTTCGGTGCCGACCTCGGGGCCGAACGCTACGTGAACATCAAGAGCAGGCTCTCGGGGCTACTGCCCCGAGTTGCCGTGGTGGTGTGTACCGTGCGCGCGCTGAAGGCCCACAGTGGCCGGTTCCGGGTGATCGCCGGGCGCCCGCTGCCGGACGGGCTCGTGGCGGAGGACCCGGCCGCGGTGGCGGACGGGCTGCACAACCTCGGGCACCACCTCGCCCTGCTGCGCGCCTGGGGCATCCCGCCGGTGGTGGCCATCAACGCGTTCCCGTCGGATCATGCGAGCGAACATGCGGTGATCGAACGGTTTGCGGCCGAGCGCGGCGTTCGTGTCGCGGTGACGACCCACGTGCTCGAGGGTGGAGCGGGAGCCGAGGGCCTGGCCCGCGAAGTGATGGCGGAGATCGATCGCCCCGGTGTCACCACGGTGACGCGTGACTACGACCTCGAGCTCCCACTCGAGGAGAAGATCGCCGCCGTGGCCTGCCGGGTGTACGGCGCGGGCGGCATCGACGTCGCGCCCGAGGCGGCGCGTGACCTCGGCCGGCTTGCCGCGCTGGGCTACGGCGACCTTCCCGTGGTGTTGGCCAAGACCCACCTCTCGGTCGCACACGTGCCCGGACGGCACGCGGAGCCCGGGTGGCGTCTCCCGGTTCGGGAGGTCCGGCTCGCGGCGGGGGCGGGATACGTCTACGCCCTGTGCGGGACGATCTCGACGATGCCGGGCCTCCCCCTGCATCCCAATGCCGAGCGGGTGGACCTCGATGCAGGGGGACGGATCACCGGCCTCCTGTGAGCGCTGGCGGGCCTCCTACAATGGACGAGCCATGCGCAGCTACCACGTGCGCACCCTCGGGTGCCAGATGAACGTCCACGATTCCGAACGACTCGCGGGTCTGCTCGACCGCGCCGGATACGTGCCGGTCGAGTCAGTCCCCGAGCACGCCGCGCGGGCCACCCCGGCAGGCGACGGCGGGGCGGACGTGGTGGTGCTGAACACCTGTTCGGTCAGGGAGAACGCGGCCACCCGACTGTTCGGCAACCTCGGCCAGCTGGCTGCGGTGAAGCGGGAGCGCCCGGGGATGCAGATCGCCGTGGGAGGGTGTCTCGCCCAGCAGTTGCGGGACGGCATCGTGGAGCGTGCCCCGTGGGTGGATGTCGTCCTGGGTACCCACAATCTGGACGTGCTGCCCGCCCTGCTCGAGCGTGCGCGGCACAATGCCGCCGCCCAGGTCGAGATCGAGGAATCCCTCAAGGTGTTCCCCTCCACTCTCCCAACACGTCGGGAGAGCAGCTTCGCCGCCTGGGTGTCGATCTCCGTGGGCTGCAACAACACCTGCACCTTCTGCATCGTGCCGCACCTGCGCGGCCGGGAACGTGACAGGCGGCCAGGTGACGTGCTCACCGAGGTCAGGGCGGTGGTGGCGGAAGGGGCGATCGAGGTCACCCTGCTCGGCCAGAACGTCAACTCCTACGGCGTCGGGTTCGGGGACCGGGGTGCCTTCGCGAGGCTGCTCCGGGCATGCGGCGAGATCGAGGGCCTCGAGCGGGTGCGATTCACCTCACCCCATCCCGCCGCTTTCACTGACGACGTGATCGAGGCCATGGCCGAGACCCCGAACGTGATGCCGTCGCTACACATGCCCCTGCAGTCCGGTTCGGACGCGGTGTTGCGCGCCATGCGTCGGTCCTATCGCGCGGACCGCTTCCTCGGCATCCTGGAGCGGGTGCGGACGGCGATCCCGGACGCCGCGATCACCTCGGACATCATCGTCGGCTTTCCCGGGGAGTCCGAGCAGGACTTCCAGTCGACGCTCGCTGTGGTGGCGGCCGCACGCTTCGCCTCCGCCTTCACCTTCCAGTACTCCCGGCGTCCCGGCACTCCGGCTGCGGATCGGGACGACCAGGTGGCGCCCGACGTCGTCGCCGAACGCTACCAGCGGCTGGTGGCCCTCCAGGAGCGCATCTCCCTGGAGGAGAACGAGATGCAGGAGGGTCGCGTCGTCGAGGTGGTGGTCTCGGAGGGTGAGGGCCGCAAGGACGGACGGACGGCGCGGGTGACGGGACGGGCACGGGACAACCGCCTGGTGCACGTGGGCATCCCGGGTGGCACGCCGCAACCCCGGCCCGGCGACGTCGTCACGGCTGTCGTGACGCACGGAGCGCCTCATCACCTCGTGGCGGACGCGGCCCTGGCCTCGGGCGTCCTCCCCGTTCGCCGGACGCGAGCCGGCGACGCCTGACCCGCCTCCCTGGGGGGCGGGTCCCCTGCGCTTCGAGGAAGTGGTGCAGCCGATCCTCGACCGCCAGTGCCTCTCCTGCCACGGAGAGGGGGGCGACCCGGACCTGCTCGGCGGCCGGATGGTCGCGGTGGACATGAATCTCCTGCCCCTTCTCGAGCTTCTTGACGGACGTCACAGCGCCCGGGACATCCAGATGGCGATAATGAGCCGACAGGGCGGACGTCTGGTTTTTCAGACCGAAATCGAGTCCTTTATCGATCAGCTGGACCGCGTCTTTCTGCTGGACAGCGACCTCTTCCGCGAAAGGATGCGCAAGGTCCGGGAGGACTTCGAAAGGGAGCCGAAGCGCCCCTTCGTCCACGGCGGGAAGTGTTACGACGCAGACCCCGGGATGTTCGCCCGGTTCGTCGAAGAGGTAGAAAGCACCCTCCCGCCGCAGGATGAAGACGGCAAGGAAAACATCTGCGGGGTCCTCTCCCCGCACATCGACATCCAG
>JALHDK010000236.1 GCA_022838965.1 Actinomycetales bacterium
GATGGCCCCGACCCTGACGCCGGGCTGCTCGCTTTCCGGAAGCTGTCGGACGAGCTCGGTGCGGGGTCGATGACGGGTCTGCCGATGATCGAGACGAAGGCCAACGACGTCTCGGCCTACATCCCGACGAACGTCATCTCGATCACCGATGGCCAGATCTTCCTGCAGTCGGACCTCTTCAACGCGAACCAGCGTCCCGCCGTCGACGTCGGCATCTCGGTGTCCCGGGTGGGTGGCGCCGCCCAGGTGAAGGCGATGAAGCAGGTGGCCGGCACGCTCAAGATCACCCTCGCGCAGTACCGCTCCATGGAGGCGTTCGCCATGTTCGCCTCCGACCTTGACGCGGCCTCCCGTCAGCAGCTCATCCGGGGCTCGCGCCTGATGCGCCTGCTCCGCCAGCCCCAGTACACCCCGTACGATGTCGGCTCGCAGGTGGCCGTGATCTGGGCCGGCACCAACGGGTACCTCGATGACCTGGAACTCGACGAGGTTTCCCGGTTCGAACATGAACTGCTCGACCATCTCCGCCGGAACACCTCGGTCATCAGCACGATCAACGAGACCGGTCAGCTCAGCACGGAGACGGAGGACGCCCTCCGTGCGGCGGTGGAGCAGTTCCGCCGCAGCTACCTGAGTGGCTCCGGGGCGACTCTCGCGGGGGTCGCGGAGCTTCCCCCCGAGGAGCACGAGGTTGTCGAGAGCCGGGAGCAGATCGTCCGCGCGAAGCGGGGCTGACGCATGGGCGGCAAGCAGCGGATCTACAAGCAGCGCATCCGGTCCACGCAAACGCTGAAGAAGGTGTTCCGGGCGATGGAGCTCATCGCCGCGTCGCGGATCGGCAAGGCGAAGACCCGGGCGCTGCAGGGCACGCCGTACGCGAACACGCTCGCACGCGCGGTGTCGGCGGTGGTGGCCCACGCCGGTCGGGACCATGAGATCCTGCGCGAGCGGACGGACACGAACAGGGTCGCGATCCTGGTGGTGACCTCCGACCGCGGGATGGCGGGGTCCTACAGCGCCAGCGTCCTGCGGGAGACCGAGCGGGTGATCGAGGACCTGGAGGCCCAGGGCAAGGTGCCGGTCCTCTACGTCGTCGGACGCCGGGGCGCCTCCTACTTCCGGTTCCGCGGCCGTGAGGTGGCGCGGGTCTGGGACGGGCACTCGGACGCCCCCCGGGCGAGCGAGGCGACCGAGATCGCGGACCTGATGCGCCACATCTACCACTCCCGCGGCGACGACGGGGTGTGCGAGGTCTACGTCATCTACACCCACTTCATGTCCATGGTGCGGCAGGTGGTCCAGGTGCACCGCCTGATCCCCATCGAAGTGATCGAGGAGGTCCAGGTCCCGGAGGCGGTCCCGCTCTACCCGATCAGGGTCGAGAACAAGGAGCGCGGAGCGGACGACGAGGAACCGACGCCGCTCTACGAGTTCGAGCCGAATGCCGACGAGGTCCTGACGGCGCTGCTCCCGCTCCACGCGCGGGCCCGGATCCACAACATGCTGCTGCACGCCGCAGCGTCCGAACTGGCATCGCGTCAGCGGGCCATGCACACGGCGAGTGACAACGCGGAGGACCTGATCCGCGAGTACACCCGGCTCGCGAACACCGCGCGCCAAGCCGAAATCACGCAGGAGATCTCCGAGATCGTCTCCGGTGCCGACGCCCTGGCATCGAGCTAGGAACAAGTGAAGGAAAGGCAATGACTGCTGCTGACACCGTGAGCCCCGACATCGACTCCGGCGCGGGCGTCGGACGCGTCGCGCGCGTCATCGGACCGATCGTCGACATCGAGTTCCCGCCCGACGCGGTCCCGCTGATGTTCAACGCCCTGAAGACCCAGATCAAGCTGCCGACGCACGGCGGCGGCGAACTGATCGTGGACATGACGCTCGAGGTGGCGCAGCATCTCGGCGACAACCTCGTGCGGGCCATCGCGCTGAAGCCGACGGACGGTCTCGTTCGCGGGGCGCAGGTCATCGACACCGGAGCGCCGATCACCGTCCCCGTCGGGGACGTCACCAAGGGACACGTCTTCAACGTCACCGGCGACTGTCTCAACCTGAAGGAGGGAGAGGTCCTCGAGATCAAGGAGCGGTGGCCCATCCACCGCAAGCCGCCGGCCTTCGACCAGCTGGAGTCCAAGACCCAGATGTTCGAGACGGGCATCAAGGTCATCGACCTGCTCACCCCGTACGTGCTCGGCGGCAAGATCGGCCTCTTCGGCGGTGCCGGTGTGGGCAAGACGGTGCTCATCCAGGAGATGATCCAGCGCGTCGCGCAGGAGCACGGCGGCGTCTCCGTGTTCGCGGGCGTCGGGGAACGCACCCGCGAGGGCAACGACCTCATCGTCGAGATGGAGGAGGCCGGCGTCTTCGACAAGACGGCGCTGGTGTTCGGTCAGATGGACGAACCGCCGGGCACGCGCCTCCGGGTTGCCCTGACCGCCCTCACCATGGCCGAGTACTTCCGTGACGTGCAGCGCCAGGACGTCCTCCTCTTCATCGACAACATCTTCCGGTTCACGCAGGCCGGTTCCGAGGTGTCGACGCTCCTCGGCCGGATGCCCTCCGCCGTCGGTTACCAGCCCAACCTCGCTGACGAGATGGGCCAGCTGCAGGAGCGGATCACCTCGACCCGCGGCCACTCGATCACGTCGCTGCAGGCCATCTACGTTCCCGCCGACGACTACACGGACCCGGCGCCGGCGACGACGTTCGCGCACCTCGACGCCACGACCGAACTCTCCCGCGA
>JALHDK010000237.1 GCA_022838965.1 Actinomycetales bacterium
CCGCCGGTCGGGAACGTCCTCTTCGTCGGCTCCCGGGTCGCGGGGCTGCGGATCGAGCCAGTGGTCGCGAAACTCTGGCCGTTCCTCATCGCCATCATCATCGGCCTGTTCGTCGTGGTGTTCCTGCCGCAGCTGTCGCTGTGGCTGCCCCGGGCGATGGGACTCGTGGCCGGCGCCGGATAGCGCTTCGCAGCGGACGCCGACGGGCGGTGCTCTCCGGAGCACCGCCCGTCGGTGCGTCACAGGCCGAATCGGTCGAACGCGTCCCGCGCGAGCGTCCGCCCCACCTCGATGACCTCGTTGGCGCGGTGGAAGTCGAAGGTGGCGCAGACCCGGCTGGGGACGGAGACCAGGACGTCCGGAGGGTTGGCGGCCATCCGGAAGCGTTCGATGAGCGCCTGCATGGTCTCCAGTGACAGGTTGATCACGTCGATGGTCCGCAGGTCCCCGGGAAGGGCCTCGAAGGGGCCCGACGTGACCCGGCCCGTGGCCGGTGCCGTGCGGGCGAAGCGGGCGGCGAGGAGACCGAGGAGGGACCGCTCGACGACGTCGTCGGCGTCCCGGGCGAAGTCCTCGGGAGCCACGGGACCCGCCGGACTCCCGACCCCATGCGCGTTCGCCGGGCCCGTGGCCCGCCCGGACGAGCGCGTCACGGAGGCGGATCGCGGACCCGGGCCGGGGGTGCCGGACAGCGAGACCGCCACCGTGACATCGGACTGCGCGGCGGTGGTGGGCTCCACCGGCAGCGGATTCACCAGGGCGCCATCCGCGAGCAGGCGGCCGTGCAGCATCACGGGGGTGATCACGCTGGGAATGGCGATGGACGCCCGGATCGCGACGTCCACTGGTCCCTCCTGGAACCAGACCTCCCGGCGGCTGCCGATGTCCGCGGCCACCGCGGTGTAGGGGATCGGCAGGTCCTCGATCACGGCGCCGTCGAGGATCTCGCTCACCATGCTGACCACCCGTTCGGCCTTGATCGCTCCGGGACCGCTGAGGGTGGGATCCAGGAGCCGGAGGACGTCGCGCTGCGTCAGCCCCCGGACCCAGGACGTGAACGTGTCAAGCTTCCCCGCCGCCTCCAGCCCCCCGATCAGGGCGCCCATGGACGTCCCGGCGATGGCGACGACGTCGTGCCCCCGCTCCCGCAGCTCCTCGATCACGCCGATGTGCGCGTAGCCGCGGGCTCCGCCCGAGCCGAGGACAAGGGCGATGCGCACGGTGGGCTCCTCTCGTCGGGATGGCCGGTGCCACCGCCGGGAGGATACCGCAGCGACGGCGGAGGGGGCCCGTCACGATCCCCGGGGTGGCCGGCCGCGCCTGGGGAGCGGGCCGGCGTCGTCGGGCGCCCGCCCGGCGCGCCGGAGCGCCTCCCGGAGCAGCAGTTCAATCTGGGCGTTGACCGACCGGAGGTCGTCGGCCGCCCAGCGCGCGAGCGCGTCGTGGACGGCCGGATCGAGCCGCAGCAGGATCGCCTTGCGCTCCGCCATCAGCCGCCGCCCGCCGTCGTCGCGGCGGCGTGGGTGCCCGCCGTCGTCGCGATCGCCTCCACGGTGCCGGCCTCAGGTGTAGAGCGAGCCCGTGTTGACGACCGGGGTGACGCGGGAGTCGCTCGTCAGCACCACGAGGAGGTTGGACACCATGGCGGCCTTGCGCTCCTCGTCAAGCTGGACGACGTCCTCGGTCTCGAGCCGTTCCAGCGCGTTCTGCACCATGGTGACCGCGCCCTCCACGATCTTCTCGCGGGCGGCGATGATGGCGGTTGCCTGCTGGCGCTGCAGCATCGCCTGGGCGATCTCGGGCGCGTAGGCGAGGGAGGAGATGCGGGTCTCCACCACCTCGAGGCCGGCGATCGCGATGCGGGCGGCGACCTCGTCGGCGAGTTCCTGTGCCACCAGCTCGGTGGAGCCGCGGAGGGTCTCCTCGCCGGGGCCGGCGTTGTCGTAGGGGTGGCTGGTGGCCACGTGGCGCAGCGCGGACTCGGACTGGACGGCGACGAACTTGTCGTACTCCTCGACGGCGAACACGGACTTCGCGGTGTCCGCCACCTGCCAGACCACGATGGCGGCGATGTTGACCGGGTTGCCGTCGGCGTCGTTGACCTTCAGCTCGCTGGTCTCGAAGTTCCGGAACTTCACCGACACCCTCTTCCTGGTGGAGAAGGGCACCGTCATGAGCAGCCCGGCCTTGCGGATGGTGCCCACGTACCGGCCGAAGAACTGGATGACCTTCGTGTCTCCGGGGCTGATGATCGTGAGGCTGGAGAACATGATCAGGGCGAGGAGGAAGAGGACCACGCCGAGGGTCAGTCCCGGCCCGCCGCCCCTGCCCTCGTCCAGGGCGATCCCGGACGAGATCATCAGCCAGACCGAACCGGCGGTGAGTGCGAGGGCGGTGAGGAAGGCGAGGATGCCGTCGATGTACCAGGCCCTCTTCTCCTCCACGTCCACGCGTGCGCCCTCCCGGCCGACGGGCCGGCCGGCGGGTGCGCCGCCGACCGAGTCGCCCTCGGTGTCGGTGGCGGGTGCGGGGACGTGGGGGGTGGTGCGGGGGTCGGTGCGGCCGGGGATGTTCGGGCTGCTCACTGAGGGGTCCTTCCGGATGAATGGGATATCTAAGTGATATCAGATATCACGGCGCGGGGCAACGTCGCTGGACGGGGGCGTGCAAGGGCGCAGGGAGCACGATGTCCGGGCGCGGGACGCGGCGCGCGAGATCAGCGCGGCTCGAACTCCAGCGGCCGCGCCAG
>JALHDK010000238.1 GCA_022838965.1 Actinomycetales bacterium
GGCGGCGGCCCTCTAGAGTGACCCACGCCCGGGTGCCGTCGCGAGTGAGGCAGCAGGCGAGCGGCTGGCCTTCGACGGGGATCTGCTGGACCAGCCGGCCGCGCTCGGGATCCAGGATAGCGACGACCTGGGCGGCTCGGCAGGTGATGAGGATGCAGCCATCGGGCAGGGTGACGAGGGCCTCGGGCCCGGTGGGCACATCGAACTCGCGCCGCTTCTCGAGGGAGACCGCGTGTTTGCCGACCGTCCAGTGGAGCAGACGTTCACCCTCCAGCAGGGGGCCGAAGCTGGCGAACTGGGTCGGCGGCTCGGACGTCTGAACGCCGTCAGTGGGCAAAGCGGCGGACCACACCCACGCGGCAAGCCCGACGAGGGCACAAAGGCCCACGCCCCAAGCCAACGCCGCCATGGTCCGCCGGTAACGACCCGAGAGGTGCTCGCTCGGCATACACCGCCTCCGACCGAAGCGTTCGGTAGTGCCGGCGAGAAGGCCTGCTGGGGCAGGTCGCGAAGTGCCCGGATGCACGGAACGCCGATGGGTGGAGGCAAGGCGTGAGCGCCGCCTGGACGCTGTCCCCAGAGCTTGAGCGAGAGTTGGCCGGCGTTGGCTTCGCGAACCCCGCGGCCATGCGGGGTGTGCTACAGCGCCTGCCCGGGGATGATCCGCCGCCCAACCTCCTCGCCCTCCTGGAGGTGCTCATACCGGCGCTCGCCGAGTGCCCCGATCCCGATCGCGCCATCACCAATCTCTCTGACTTCGCCCACGCGCGGCAGGACCTGCTCAGCCTGGCCGCCGACCTCATCAGCAGCCCTGACCTCCGCCACGACCTCCTGCGTGTGCTCAGCCACTCCCAGGTGTTCGCCAACGTGCTCGTGGCGAGCCCGGAGCTGATAGACGTGCTGCGGATGACCGACGGCGAGCCCCCGACCAGAGAGGAATTCCTTGCATCGGCCCGGGAGGCGTGTCGGCTCATGCCAACGCGGCGCTCGAAGCTGAACGCGCTTCGGCGTCTGAGGAAGCGGGCGCTGCTTCGGATCGGCACGGCGGATCTGCTGGGCCGGCTGAGCTTCGACGGAGTCGTGAGGGCGATCAGTGACTTGGCGGACGTGTGCCTGGAGTGCTGCTTGGAGCTGGCGCGGGAGGAACTGACGCCCTCCCTGGGCACGCCTCGCGATGAGGACGGCGAGGAGATCCCCCTGACCATCCTGGGGCTCGGCAAGCTCGGCGGCCAGGAACTCAACTACTCGAGCGATGTGGACGTGATGTTCGTCTGCGGCGGAGCGGGGCTCACCGATGGCCCTCGCTCGGCGCCGGCATTGGACTACTTCGATCGGCTGGCGCGGCACGTGCTGTCCTTCATGTCGGAGCCCATGGAGGAGGGGATGCTCTTCCGCGCGGACCCGCGGCTGCGGCCCGAGGGCAAGGCCGGTCCCCTGGTGCGGACGCTGGAGGGCTGTCGGATCTACTACGAGTCCCACGGTCGCGCGTGGGAGCGGCAAGCGCTCATCAAGGCGAGGCCGGTGGCCGGCGACCCGGAGCTTGGCGCGGCTTTCATCGCCACAACACATCCCTTCGTATACGCGCGGCGGCTCGATGAGGCGGATCTGGCCGAGCTCCGCCGGCTGAAGCTCCAACAGGAAAACCTCTGCCATGGCCGCGGCCAGTGGGAGCTGGACCTCAAGCAGGGCGGCGGCGGGATCAGGGATATCGAGTATCTCGTGCAGGTCCTGCAGCTCGGGGCTGGCGAGCGGCTGCCCGTGATTCGGACTCCCCAGACTCTCGCGGCCATCGCGCGGCTCTCCGAGTGCGGGGCGCTCACGCGAGCTGAGGCGCGTGACCTGCGCGACGCCTACGTCTTCCTGCGCCAAGCCGAGCACGCGGTGCAGATCCGCGAGGAGCAGCAGCGACACACCCTTCCACAGGAGCCGGCGGAACGGGAGATCCTGGCGAGGCGGCTGGGCTACCGGGGCGCTGAGGAGTTCGCCGCCCTGCTGGCGCGGCATCGGGAGCGGGTACGGGGGATCTACGAGGAGGTCGTCCACGGCGCGGGCTGGACGGGCGAGGTGCGCCGATCCCCGCTCCAGCGGTACGTGCTGGGTGTGGAGGCCGGGCCCGATAGGGCGCGCGCGGAGCTGGCGCGGGCGGGGTTCCGGGATCCCGAGCGTGCCCTGGGGGTGCTGGAGAGCATGTCCCAGCCGGCGTCGAGCCTCGATGACGCGCCGGCCGAGACCCTGGCGGAGATCGTGGATGACTTGTGCCGCTGGGTCGCCGCATCGGGGGATCCGGATGCCGCGCTGGTTGGGCTGGATTCGCTCACGGGGCTCAGCGGCGGCCGCCGGCGGTTCTTCTCGCTGCTGAGGGAGGAGCCTCAGATCGGGGAGTTGCTTTCCATGCTCGCCGGCCGAAGCCGGTTCCTCACGCGCTGGCTCGAACGACGGCCCGAACTCATCGACAGTCTCCTGGACCCTACCCGGCTGATGGAGCCGCGGTCGGTGGATGACTTCGCGGAGGAGGTGCGGGGCATCGACTGGGGCGCCGGCCTTCCCGCGGCCTGCAAGCAGCTCCGCCGCCTACGCCGTCGGGAGATGCTCCGGGTCGGGCTGCGGGACGTCGCGGGGCTGTCGGACCTCCACGAGACCGCGGGCGAGCTCACGGCCCTCGCCGAGGCGATCCTCTCGGCGGGCGTCAAGGCGGCTTGCGAGCAGCGCCTCGCCGGGACCTCGGGACTCGCCGCCCTCGCCG
>JALHDK010000239.1 GCA_022838965.1 Actinomycetales bacterium
TGGTGGGGCTTTACCCATTCCTCGCCATCCCTGTCGGATGGGGACTTTCCACGGCCCTCGCGCTCCTGATGCGGTTGCGCGCGGTCCGCGGCTATGGGTTCCTGCCCGCTGTTCTTGCCGGCGGGCTTCTGCTGGCGGGTGCCGGGCGCACCGCTTCCACATACTTCCGGTGGGCTTCCTCGGCCGCTCTCTTCCGCGCCGCGGACGGCGAGATGGTGGTAGCCGCACGGGTGCTCGATGCAACGGTGGCCTCTGCTCAGGCCAGGGCTTTGTCCCGGGACAAGGCTTTGGCCCAGGACGCTGCTGCGCCGGTGACCGTCTACATCGCGAGCGAGCACTTCCGCCATCCGACGGTGGCGGCGCTTGCCCGGCACTATGGGCAGGCCAAGTGGCTCACCGGTGGCGCAAGCCTCGTTCTGCCCCCGGAGGGCGACGCCGTCTATTTGCTCCCCGAGAGCCTGCCGGCGCCCGCTCCATGGCCCGACGCCGTGACGGGCGCCTGGACGACGCGTGTCCATAGCGGGCCTGCGGGGATGGTTGCCCTGAAGGAGCACCGGCTTCTGGCGGCGGACGTCGCCCGGGCGCGCGAGGCCATGCTCGTTGCGCGTGTGCCTGCCGATTTCGCGCACGTGGTCCTGGTCCACGATGCGCGCCCCGCGGTCCCTTGCCGCGCCGGCGCACCGTGCACCGTCACCGTGATCTGGCAGCCACTGGCGCCCACCACCTCGCTGCAGCCCGTCGTGCGGCTGCTGCATCCCGAGACGGGGGAGTGGGCGCGGGCGATGGCCTTCCACTACCCGCCCGAGATGTGGACGCCGGGCGATGGGGTGCTCGACTACCTGGTGCTCGACGTGCCGGTCGCGATCCCACCGGTCGACGGGTACCGCCTCGGTGTGGGCCTCTTCGATCCGGGCAGCGGCGAGAGCTTGCCGCGAGTGGAAGACGAGCTCTTTGCCGGCCTCGAGGCCCAGTTCCTGGCAGGTGCGACAGGGTTTGCGCTTGCGCGCGCCTCCGAGCCGCCGGACGAGGGGCAGGCCGCTACCGCGTGTCCCACCGTCTCGCGCGAGTCTTCGGCGGCGCTGAATGGGCTGGACCTGCTCGGGTGGACCGTGTCCCCCCTGGAGGGATTGCTTCCCGGGAGCGCTCTATCGGTGGCGCTGTGCTGGCAGGCGAGGGACGCGGCGCCGCCCTATGACACGGTGGCGTTGCGGCTCACCGGTCCGGCTGAGGCGACGCTCTATGCCGGGATTCCCGCTGCCGGCTACGGCTTCGACCTCTGGCGCGCGGGTGAGGTGATCGAGGACCGGCGCGTGCTCCGCTTGCCCCGGACGTTGCCCCCTGGCGACTACGCCCTCTGGCTTGCTCTCGACGGCGTCGACCGTGTCGCGCTCGCCGGCATGGCCGTCGCCCCGGTGAGCCGTACCTTCGTGGTGCCCGATATGGCTTCCGCGACGAGCATCGACTTCGTGGGCGATGGGGGAGAGGGCATCCGGCTCCTGGGATTCGATCTCGCCCCGCTCATCCCCGGACAGCCGTGGCCCGTGACCCTGGCCTGGCAGGCGCTCGGGGAGATGGACGAGGACTACGTCGTCTTCCTGCACCTGCGCACGGCTGACGCCGATGCCCCGGTGCTCCAGGGCGACACGATGCCCCTTCAGGGGAGCTATCCGACGTCGCTGTGGGTGAGCGGCGAGGTCGTCGTCGATACGCATACGCTGGCGTCCCCTGCAGATCTGGCGCCAGGGGATTACGTGCTCTACGTAGGGTTCTACACGCCGGACGGCGAACGGCTGCTCGCAGAGGGGGCGTACCGGGCGCGGCTGGCGGAGGTGCGGGTCACGCCCTAGCAAAAGGACCTCCGGGTTTGGTCCGGAGGTCCTTTGTCAAGGCGTGCTATTCCTCGTTCTTGAGGACTTCGACTTCGTCTGCGGGATAGCGGAAGCGCTCGCGCTCGCGCCGTGGACCGTCCGGGGGGATCTCGACAATGACATCGCCCTTGAGGATATCGAGGTCGATGACCCTGCCAATACCCTTCTCGGTCTTGACCCGCGCCTTCACGCGCGGGAGCTCCTTGGCCTCGTCTTTGTAGACTTGGTGCTCAAAGGCCAGGCAGCAGCGCAGCCGACCACACATCCCCGTGATGTCGGTGGGGGCCATCGAGATCGCCTGATCCTTGGCCATACGGATGGACACGGATTGGAAGTCCGTCAGGAAGCGGCTGCAGCAGCGGGGCTCGCCGCAGACGCCGTAGCCATCGAGGGCCTTGGCGTGATCGCGCGGGCCGACCGAGCGCAACTCGACGCGGCAGTTCATCCGCGAGGCGACCCGGCGCCGCAGGGTGGCGAAGGCCTGCTTGCTGACGTTGCCCGAGCACAGCAGGATGGCGTTGTTGCCGTCGAGCGTGTACTCCGCGCTGACGATCTTGGCGTCCAGACGGTTCGTTGCGACCTCTTCCCGGGCCACTTCGACCAGCCGCTGCGCGCGCTGTAGCATCAGGTGATGCTGGGCCATATCCAGCCCGCTGGCGCGGCGCAGGACGACGCGCAACTTGCGTGACGCGATCTCCTCGGGGGTCATAGACGGCAGGTCCACCACCTGGCCCACCTGCTCGCCGTAGACCGTGTCGACCACGACCCAGTCAAAGGGCGCGAGGCTCAGCGCTGCGGATGCAGCGAAATGGTAGGGTTTCCCCGCCGGCTGGAATCGCACGCCGGCGGCAATGGCATCGGACGGCATCTG
>JALHDK010000240.1 GCA_022838965.1 Actinomycetales bacterium
TGGCGTACCGGGATGCGTCGCCCTCCGCCGGCGTGATGCCACGTGACCGGAGGGCGACCCGGCCCGGTACCCGCGGGTCCGCGATGCGCCCATGCCTCCCGGGCGGGGTCGCCCCTACGGGACGGCGCGCCCACCGCCTGGCGGGCGACACGCCCCACGACACGTCCGGGTAGGGGCGACACATCCCGGGAACCACCGTGTGGAAACGGACGATGGCGTACCGGGATGCGTCGCCCTCCGCCGGCGTGATGGCGCATTACCGGAGGGCGAACACGACGGTTCGCCCCACGTCGCGCCGCGGGCGCGCCTATCGCCGCCACGCCCGCTCTGCTGCCGGCGACCGCCAAACGTAGGGCGCACTGTCCAGTGCGCCCATTCAGGGGTGCATACCAGCTCAGAGGGGGAACACGCGATCAGAATCGGCGGTTCGCCCGCCGTCGCCGAAATGGCACTCCGGTGTAGGGCGGCTCTGGCGGTCAGAACCGGCGAGCCGCCCGGAGGCCGGGTCAGGAGACCCAGCCTACATCAGGCCGTGCCGCTCGGAAGCGGGCCCTTGGACCGCGGGGGTCTCGCCATAGCTGAGAAGCAGAGGGCGACCCATTCGGATACCGCGGTGTTGTGCTGCAACGGCGCTTGCCCGAATGGGTCGCCCCTACAGCAGACAGCGGACAATCCCGGCGCCTGGCCTGATGCCCAGGAGCGCCTCACCCGGTCCGCCTCTACGCAGCGATGACTGCATGACGTCAGAAGGCGAGCGGCACTGCTGCGGTCAGTCGAGCCGATAGAGCGTGGCCCAGTGACCCCGCATGCGGAAACGCCGCATCCGCCCGAGCGCCTGCTCGACATAAGGTGTGGAGACCTCGACGATCGTGCGATCCTTGAGGATCTCAATGCCACCGATCGCGCGCCCGGGAATATCGGCCTCGCCCGCAATCGCCCCCACGACGTCGCGCGCCCGCACGCCGTGCTCCTCGCCCAGATCCATCGCGAGCCGGCCCTTGCCGTCACGGCTGGATCCGCGTGGCCCGCGGCGCTTGCCCGCGCGGTCCTCGTTGGGCGAATTGGCTCCGCCACGCGTCGACCGCGGGCGCGTCAGCTCCTGAATCGGCGCCACAGGCTCGATCGGCATCGCCAACTCGTCCGCTCGCGCCATGCGCATCGCCGCCACGGCAACCTGCTCGGGCGCAAAGCCCAGGTCACCCAACTGCGCAACGAGCTCGTCGCCCGTGCTGTCGACCCGCGTCAGCGTCTCGAGCATCCGCTGCAGGAACTTCGCGTCGCGGTGCGCGCGCACCTGCGCCTCGCTCGGCACCTCGGTGCGCCGGATTGGCTGGCCCGTGTAGGCCTCGATCTCGCGCAGCCGCCAGCGCTCGCGCGGCGTGAGCAACGTGAGTGCGATGCCTGCCTTGCCCGCCCGGCCTGTGCGCCCGATGCGGTGCACATAGGCCTCCGGGTCGAGCGGCACGTCGAAGTTGACGACGTGCGAGACATCCTCGATATCCAGACCTCGCGCCGCGACGTCAGTGGCCACGAGCAGGCGGATCTGCCCCTCGCGGAAGCGCGCCATCACGCGCTCGCGAGCGATCTGGGGAAGGTCCCCATGGAGCGCCTCGACCGCGATGCCCCGTGATGCCAACGCCTCCGCAAGCTGTGCCGTGCCCACTTTCGTGCGACTGAAGATCAGCACACGCGACGCCTCCTCGACCTCGAGCAGTCGCGTCAGGGCAGCCAGCTTGTCGGACTCGTTGACCAACAGGTAGCGCTGTTCGATCGCCTCGACCGTCACGCGCTGCGGATCGACCGCGATCGTCTCTGGTGAGCGCATATAGCGCTCCGCCAGGCGCCGGATAGGTGCCGGCATCGTCGCGGAGAAAAGCGCCGTCTGACGGGTCGCCGGCGTCTCCGCCAGGATCGCCTCCATATCCTCGATGAAGCCCATGCTCAGCATCTCGTCGGCCTCGTCCAGGATGACGGTACGCACCGCACTCAAATCGAGCAGTCCCTTGCGGATGAGGTCCAACATCCGCCCTGGCGTGCCCACGACGATGTGCACGCCGCGCTCGAGGCGCCGAATCTGCCGGTCATAGGACTGCCCGCCGTAGACGGCCAATACATCGACACCACGGTGACGGCCCAGGTCGCGCATTGCACGCACCACCTGGAGCGCCAGCTCACGCGTCGGCTCCACCACCAGGCCCTGCACGCCGCTCACCGCGGAGTCGAGGCTCTGCAGCATGGGCAGCGCAAAGGCCGCCGTCTTCCCGGTGCCGGTCTGGGCCTGTCCCAGCACGTCGCGCCCAGCCAACAGCGCCGGAATCGCGCGATCCTGGATCGGCGTCGGCGTCACATACTCCAACTCGTCCACAGCTCGGAGGAGCTGTGGGTTCAGCGCAAAGGCCTGAAATGCTTCACTCATCGGTTTGACTCACTTCTTCACGAAAAAAGGCTCCGCCACGGATGGCAGAGCCTCGGATGAACCACTGCATAGGGATACGGGTACGTCTGCGAAGATGATTATACCACGACTGCACAGAAACGGGGCGCCGCCTCCCTTCGCAAGGTTTCCGCACCTTGCGAGGGGTTCCGGGGCCAGTGCATTCGAGCGTTCGGAACCCTTGCGAGGGGTTCCGGGGTTAGTGCATTCGAGCGTTCGGAACCTTGCGAAGGGTTCCGGGGCCAGTGCATTCGAGCGTTCGGAACCCTTGCGAGGGTCCAGATACGTGATTGCCCTGGGACTGTAGGAACCGTTCGCGGCGGATCGCTGATCCGCCGCGAACGGTACTCGTGAGGCGCCCTACTTCCAGCTCAGGATGGGATCCATCAACTGCTGCGTCAGGCAGTTGACGTAGCCCTTGTCGGTGACTGCAAAGGCCGGGATCGCAGCCAGCGTGATGAACGAGAGGAACATGAAGGGCTCGGGCACGCTGCACCCCATCGCGGCAGCCTGCGCGAGCACGTCCTTCCGTGCCCGTGCAAAGGACCACGCGTCCATGTCCGAGAGCAGGCCGGCGACGGGCAGCGCGATCGAAGCCACCACCTTGCCGCCATCGACCAGGACCACCCCACCCTGCATCTCCGCGACCGTGTTGACGGCGAGCGCCATGTCGTCCGGGCTCACGCCCATCACGACGATGTTGTGGTTGTCGTGCGCAATGCTCGAGGCGATGGCGCCGCGCTTGAGCCCAAAGCCGCCAATGAAGGCCTTGCCGATGTTGCCCGTGGCCTGATGGCGCTCCACAACCGCGATCGGCAGCAGATCCTGCTCCGTGTCCGCCGCCAGGATGCCGTTCACGACGGCGAGGTCCGCCTCGCCGCCCTCCGTGATGGGCACCCAGGGGAGCGTGCGCATCACGTGCACGTGGGCCGCCGTCTTGCCAGCAGGCGCGGCAAAGACCAGGTCCTTCGCGGTCACGGGCGCCTTGAGGTGGAACGTGTTCAGCAGCACGGGGTCGTGCTCCGGCCGCGGCGTGACCACGACGGTCTGCCCGTTCTTCGCGACAACCTTGCCGTGGGCAATCGTCGTGAGCGGCGATGTCATCAACCTTGCCGGGGGCCAGGCTGCCGATCTCATCGCCCATGCGGAAGGAATCGGCCACGTTGAGCGTCACCATCTGGATCGCGGTCACGAAGTCGACCCCAAGCGAGAGCGCCAACCGGACAAGGTGATCGAGGTGCCCCTCGTCGGTGAGCGTGATCGCGCTCGTGTCGTCGGTCACGAGACACATCAGCCGCGTGTTGAGGCCCAGCTCCGTGATGCCCTTGATCAGCTCGGGGAGCGTGGGCACGAGCAGATTGTGGCGCAGGTGGGCATAGACGCCGTTGCGCACGCGAATCAGCACGTCATCGAGCGACATCCCCTCGTGGTCGTTGGCCACGCCGAGCGCCGCAAAGGCGTTCCACGCGGGTCCGTGCGTCTCGGGACCGTGACCGGAAAGCACCTTGTGCGCGGCCCGCGTCGCCTCGATCGAGCGGAGCAGGTCGGGCAGCCCGAAGGCGACGTACTGCGACACGACCTCGCCGATGCCCACGACGTCGTCGCGCTTGAGCGCCTCCTCGATCGTGCTCGCATCGATATGCCCGCCGCTCGTCTCCAAGCCGGGTGAGAACGGGACGTGGGACGGGAAGACGAACTTGAACGTGAGCGGCGTCGCGCACCCCTCGGCAAGCGCCGCATCCATCGCCGCCACGCCGCCAACCACCCCGATCTCGTGCAGATCGGTGAAGACCGTGGTCGTGCCGTGGGCCAACACCACGTCGGCGAAACTCGTCAGGCTCAGGTTCGCGCTCTCGGGATGGATGTGGCCCTCGATGAAACCCGGGACGATGTACTGCCCTTCGGCATCGATGACCTCCGTCCCTGCCCCGATGGTATAGGCCACATCGCCCTGGGCGATGATGCGATCGCCCGAGACGGCGACCCCGCCCGCGTAGATCTCGCCGGAG